>NZ_JBSHDN010000202.1:0-11541 GCF_053616335.1 Nocardiopsis sp. NPDC055824 | reverse complement strand
GCCCCTCCTCTCCGGAGGCGGGGCCGCCCCCGTTCCCCTCCCACGGCCGCGCGGCCGCGAGGAGGCCGCGCGGTTCGCGGCCGAGGGCGTGCGGACCTTCCTGCACGGCCACGCGCCCGCGGAGGGGTAGGGGCCCGCCGCAGCGGCGCCCCGGCACGCCCGCTCACCCGCGAAGGGCCACGCCCCATAGGATGCGACGCATGGGCGAGGCTGCGGAAACGGTGTCGGAGGAGCCCGGCCCCGGCCGGACCCTGGTGCTGTCGGTCGGCCTGACACTGCTGTTCAACGCGGTGATCCTGCCCGAGTGGCTCCGCGCCCTCGACGGCGCCGGCTCCCCCGCCCTGCGCACGCTCGCCGCCGTCCTCGCGGCGGCCTACGTCGCCGGGTGCGCCGCGGCCGTCCCCCTGGCCCCGCGCCTGGGGAGCGGCGCACGCCACCTGGCCTGCGCCGCCCTGCTCCTGCTGGGCTGCGCGCTGTTCGCGGTCCTCGGGCTGCCGCACTCGTGGGTCCTCGTCTTCGGGCTCGCCGTCACCGCCGCGATCCTGCCCCTGCGCCCCACGCTGTGGGCCACCGTCCTCGCCGTGGTCGGTGTGACCGCCGTGGCGCTGGCCACCGGCCGGGTGGGCGAGCAGTTCGGCAACCTCGTCATCATCACCACCGTCACCGTCGCCACGGCCCTGGCCGTGCGGCTGGTGGAGGCCAACGCCGAGCTCCGCCGCGCCCGTGACCAGGCCGCGCAGCTCGCCGTCCTCCGGGAGCGCGAACGCTTCGCCCGCGACCTGCACGACCTGCTCGGCCACAGCCTCACGACCATCGTGCTCAAGGCCGGCGTGGGCCGCCGGATTCTCGAATCCACGGGTGACGCCGACCGGGCGGCGGCGGAGCTGCGGGACCTGGAGGACCTGGGCCGGCGGTCGCTGGCCGAGGTGCGCGCCGCCGTCTCCGGGTCGCGCCGGGTCACCCTGTCGGCCGAGCTCCTGCGCGCCGAGTCGGTGCTGCGCGCGGCCGACGTCGCCCTCGAACTGTCGCCGGGCGCGAACCCCGCGGGTCCCGGCCCCGCCGGGACCGCGGGGACGGCCGTCCTCCGCCGCGACGGGACCGGCGCCTCGGGCGGCACCGACGAGGTCGACGAGGTCCTGGGGTTCGTGCTGCGGGAGGCGGTCACCAACGTGGTCCGCCACTCCGGTGCGTCCCGGGTGCGCGTCGCCCTGGGGTCGGGCTGGATCGAGGTCGGCGACGACGGCCGCGCCCGGCCCGGCGGGGTCGTGCCGGGCGGCGGCCTGCTCGGACTGGAGGACCGCGTCACCGGGGCGGGCGGCGCCCTGACCGTGGAGCCGCGGCCCGGGGGCGGGCTCCTCGTCCGGGCCGAGTTCCCGGCGGGCCCGGACGGCGCCGGGGAGGAGGTCCCCCGGTCGGACGGCGCGCCCGGTGCGCGGTCCGGGGACGCGGGCGCGACCGGCGTCCCCCCGGACGGGACGGCACAGGACACGGCGCGCGGCGCCGACGGCGGCGGGGAGCGGGGATGAGCGGGACGATCAGGGTGCTGGTCGCGGACGACCAGGCCCTCGTGCGCGGGGCCCTCGCCACCGTGCTGGACCTGGAGGCCGACATCGAGGTCGTGGCGCGGGCCGGGTCCGGCGCGACGGCGCTCGCCGAGGCGCGCCACGTCCGGCCCGACGTGGCCGTGCTGGACGTGCAGATGCCGGACGGGGACGGGATCGGCGTCTGCGCCGAGCTGGTGGCGGCCCTGCCCGGCTGCCGCGTGCTCATGTGCACGACGTTCGGCCGCCCCGGCTACCTGTCCCGGGCCCTGGCGGCGGGGGCGACCGGGTTCGTGGTCAAGGACGCCTCCCCCGAGGACCTGGTGGACGCGGTCCGCCGGGTCCACCGGGGGCTGCGCGTGGTGGACCCCGCCCTGGCGGTGGAGTCGCTCGCGCACGGCACCAGCCCGCTGACCCCCCGCGAGCGCGAGGTCCTGGCGGCCGTGGCGGGCGGGGGCGACGACGTGGCGGCGCTCGCCCGCTCCCTCGGGATGAGCCGGGGGACGCTGCGCAACCACCTGTCGTCGGCCATCGGCAAGACGGGGACCCGGACGCGCGCGGAGGCGGCCCGGGTCGCCGAGCGCAACGGCTGGCTCTGAGCCCTCAGGTGTCCCTGCGCCGGTTCGCGCCGTGGGCGAGCAGGAGGAGCGCGACAGTCCACACCGCCAGGACCAGCAGCGCGGACCACGGGCTCGCGTGGCCCGGTCCCGCGATCCCCGCGAGCACGTGGACGGCCTCCCCCGGCAGGAACGGCACGACCGCCGGCCCTCCCGGCAGCCAGCCCGCGACGGTGGGCGCGACCAGCAGGGCCGCCACCCCCGCCACGCCGCCCGCGGTGGACCGGGCGAGGTCGGCGAGGGCCACCGCGACCGACGCGTAGAACGGGCCCATCAGCGAGGCGCCGAGCACGACCCGCCACACCGCCGGGTCGGTCGCGTCCCAGGCCGGGAGCCCGGAGAGCCACAGGACCAGCAGGCTGACCAGGGCCGCGCCGACCGCCGCCACGAGCGACACCGCCCAGGAGGCGGTTGCCGCGACCAGGGCCCTGGCGGCGAGCACGCGCCCCCGGGAGGGCGTGGCCGTGAACGTCGTCCGGATCATCCCCGTCGCGTACTCGCCCCCCGTGGCCGAGGCGGCGAGCACCGCCAGCACCAGGGCGGCGGCGTCGACGCCGAGCAGTCCCGCGGTCAGCACGTCGAAGACGGGCTGCTCGGCCAGCGGGACGCCGGTCGTGGCGCCGAAGGTCAGGCAGAACAGGGCGGCGACCAGGAGCGCGAGCGCGACGGCTCCCGCCGCCGTCCGGCGGTTGCGGGGCAGGCCCGCCAACTTGGTCCACTCCGCCGCCACGGTGTCCCGGGCGGTGGGTCGACGGTGGTCCACGGCGGTCATCGGACCATTCCCCTTCCTTGCGGCTTCCGGGTGTTCGCGTCTGCGGCGCCGGGCTCCCCGGTCCGGCCCTCGTGTCGGCCCCGGCCCCGGGTGAGGGCCATGAACGCGTCCTCCAGCCGGGCCCGGACCGGCACCAGCTCGTGCACGGGGATCCCGTGCCGGGCGGCCAGGTCGCCCACCCGGGCGGCGTCGGCCCCGGTCACGGCGATCCGGCCGCCCCGTCCGCCGTCCACCGTCGCGCCCTCGCGGCGCAGCAGGGCGGCCAGTTCGTCCGCGCGCGGCGAGACGGCCTCGACCCGTGTTCCCGCACCGGTGGCGACCAGCTCGGCGAGGCCGACGTCCGCGACGAGCCTGCCGCCGCCGATGACCAGCACGTGGTCGGCGGTGGCCTCCATCTCGTTCATCAGGTGGCTGGACAGGAGGACGGTGCGCCCCTCCTCGGCGAACCCCTTCAGCAGGCGGCGCGTCCAGACGATGCCCTCGGGGTCCAGTCCGTTGAGGGGCTCGTCCAGCAGGAGCACGCCCGGGTCCCCGAGCAGCGCGGCGGCGATGCCGAGCCGCTGGCGCATCCCGAGCGAGTAGTGGCGGATCCGGCGTCCGCCGACCTCCTCCAGGCCGACGAGGCCGAGCACGTCGTCCACCCGCGCGCGGCCGATGCCGCCCGCGCGGGCCAGCCAGAGCAGGTGGTTCGCCCCCGTGCGCCCGGGGTCGACGGCGGCGGGGTCGAGCAGGGCCCCGACCTCCCGCGCGGGCGCGGCGAGACGCCGGTACGCGGTCCCCCCGATCCGGGCGTCCCCCGAGGTGGGGGTGTCCAGGCCCAGGAGCATCCGCAGGGTCGTGCTCTTTCCGGCCCCGTTGGGGCCGAGGAAGCCCGTCACCCGGCCGGGGGCCACGGTGAAGGTCAGGCCGTCCACCGCCAGGTTCTCCCCGTACCTCTTGGTCAGTCCGCGAACGCTGATCATCGCTCTCCTCCGGTGTCTGCCTCCAGGCTGTCCCGGATCGGAGGGGAGGGCGTAGGCCGTCCGTCAGGAGGTGACCGTGACAGGTGTCAGGGGCGCCGCGGCGCCCCGGGCGGGGCTGCGCTCCCCCGGGCCCGGCTCCCCCTGGGCCGGGGGTAGCATTCTGACCCCCGCCCACCCCTTCGCCGGTCCCATCGGAGTCCCGTGTCGCCCCACCACCCGCCGTTCCCTCCCCTCCTCCCGGGCGACCCCCGGACGGTCGGGGGCTACCGCACCGTCGGCCGCCTGGGCAGCGGGGGCATGGGCGCGGTCTACGCCGCCGCCGACCCCTCCGGCCGGCTGGTCGCCGTCAAACTGGTCCACGCCGACCTGGCCGCCGACCGCGACTTCCGGGCCCGGTTCCACCGGGAGGCCTCACTGGTCCGACGGGTGCTCAGCCCCTGCGTGCCGCGGTTCGTGGCGAGCGACACCCGGGCCGCGCAGCCGTGGCTCGCCACCGAGTACGTTCCGGGCCCGACCCTGCGGCGGCACGTGGACGAACACGGGCCGCTGTCCGGCGCCCCGCTGCACGCCTTCGCCACCGGTGTCGCGGAGGCGCTGCGGGCCGTCCACGCCGCCGGGATCGTCCACCGCGACCTCAAGCCCGGCAACGTCGTCCTCTCCGGGGACGGGCCCAAGGTGCTGGACTTCGGCATCGCCCGCGCCCTGGACGAGACCGCGATCACGCGCACCGGCGGCCTGTTCGGCACTCCGGGGTGGGTCGCCCCGGAACTGCTGCGCGGAGCGCCGCCCGGCCCGGCCGCCGACGTGTTCGCGTGGGGCGGCCTGGTGGCCTTCGCCGCCACCGGCCGGGCCCCGTTCGGGGCGGGGTCCGCCGAGTCCGCCGCCCTGCGCGTCCTGGAGGGCGAGCCCGACCTCGACGGCGTGCCGGAGAACCTGCTCGGACTCGTGCGGGGCGCGCTCGCCCGCGACCCCGGCCGACGCCTCACCGTCCCCGCGCTCCTGGCGGGCCTCCTCGGGCCGCGCCTCGACGCCGGCGCCGGCCACGAGGAGACGACCGCCCTGGTCACCGTGGTGATCGCGGACGGATGGGAGGCGCCGCCGGCCACGGCCGTGCCGGCCCCTCCCCCGACCCGCCCCTCCGCGCCCCCCGCCCGGAGAGCGGGCCGTCCGCCCGGACGTCCCGGTCGCGGGGGCCGCCCGTGGACGGCGGTCGGCGCCGCGCTCGCCGCGCTCGTGCTGGTCGTCGGGGGCTCCTGGTACGCGGGGGACCGCTTCGGCCGGGCGGGCCAGGCCGCGGAGGGCGACGACGGGGGCGACGGCGCCCCGGCCTCCCCCTCCGGGGAGCTGGCGGTGACCGTCCCCGGCGACAACGTGATGATGGTCCTCGCGGACCCCTCCGGGGGCATGGGGGCCGCCGACGGGTTCGCCGGGTGGACGTACGAGCCGCCCGAGGGGTTCGCCCGCGAGGACCACGCCATCGCGACCATGAACATCTACGTCACCTACCTCGACACCGCCGCCATGGAGGAGTCGGACGGCCTCACCGTCAGCGGGGACATCACCTACCTGCCCGAGAGCGGCGGCTACACGCTCCGCTCCGACGACATCACCCTCTACGAGGTCGGCCCCGGCCTGGAGTCCGTGCCCGAGGACCCCGACGACGGCAGGGAGGGCTACCGCGTGGAGGGCCGGACGCTCGCGGAGCTGACGCCGTCCGACCCCACCGCCGAGTTCTCGTTCGACGTGCCCGACGCGCCCAGCTCCGTCCTGGTCGCCTACCGCCCCGACCCCGGGGAGGCCCCGAGCGGGGAGTACGCGGCGGTGCGGAGCCAGGGCGCCTACATGTGCGGGACCGCCTGGACCCAGATCTCGACGAGCACCATGGACGGGTCGTTCGACGGCGACCCCTGCCCCACCTTCGACTCGGTGGCGGGGGAGGAGGGCCTGTGAGCTTCGCACCCGTCCGCCCCGGCGACCCTGCCGCCGTGGGCGCCTTCCGTGTCGTGGGCCGGATCGGCAGCGGGGGCATGGGCACCGTCTACGCGGGCACGGCCGGGCGGGGCGGTTACGTCGCCGTCAAGGTCATCCGGGCCGACCTGGCGGAGGACCCCGCCCTGAGGGACCGCTTCACGCGCGAGGTCCGCCTGCTCCGACGCGTGCGCAGCCGCGCCGTGCCCTCCTTCGTCGCGGCCGGTGCCGACGGCGGGAACCCGTGGCTGGCCACGGAGTTCGTGCCCGGCCGGACCCTGTCCGACCACGTGCGGAGCCACGGGCCGCTCACCGGCCCCCCGCTCGACGGGTTGGCGGTCGGGACCGCCGAGGCGCTGCGCGCCGTCCACGCCGCCGGGATCGTCCACCGCGACCTCAAGCCCGGCAACGTGATGCTCTCCCCCGAGGGGCCGAAGGTGCTGGACTTCGGCATCTCGCGGGCCCTGGACGAGACCGTGCTGACCAGGACCGGGGGGCTCTTCGGCACGCCCGGGTGGATCGCGCCCGAGCTGCTGCGCGGAGCGCCGCCCTCCCCCGCCGCCGACGTGTTCGCGTGGGGCGCGCTGGTCGCCCACGCCGCGTCCGGGCGTCCGCCGTTCGGGACGGGGCCGGCGGACGCGCTCGTGTACCGGGTGCTCAGGGAGGAGCCCGACCTGTCCGCGGTCCCGGCCCGGCTGCTCCCGCTCGTGGCAGCCGCCCTGGGCAAGGAGCCGGGGCGCAGGCCCACCGCGGCCCGGCTGGTGTCGTCCCTCACGGGGACCCCCGCCGACCTGCCCTCGGACGAGGTGGCGGCGTGCGTCGACAGGGCCCTGGACCGCTCCTGGCGTGAGATCCGGGCGGTCCTCCCCGCCGCGCCCCGGCCCCGGCGCTCCCGCGCGCTCCTCGCCGCGGGCGCCGCCCTGCTCCTCGTACTGGCCGTGGCGGCGGGTACGGTGGCGGCCCGCGTCCTCGCCCCCGGAGCCGGGCCGGGCGGAGCTGCGGACGGGCCCGCGCCGGACGCGGCCGGGGCCGACGCGGAGGCGCACGCCGGCTGGACGCGGTCGGACGTCCGGACGGACGGTCACAACGTCGAGTGGTGGGCCGAGTCCCGGACCGGCGCCGACCTGGTGGTGAACCCCGCCGAGGCGGCCCCCGAAGACCGGCCGTCCTTCGCGGCCTCGCCCGACTCGTTCGAGAGCACGTTCAGCATGTCCGTGGACTCGGTCGACGCGACCCCCGGCGGCGTCCGGTTCGCGTTCACCGTCGACCTCATGGAGGTCGCGCTCGGCGACGACGTCCCGTCGATGCTCGCCGTCACCGCCGGGGAGGAGCCACTGGCGCCGTCCGGGGTGGAGGCCGACGGGGAGATCGGGGCGGGCAGCGCGTTCGCGGTCACCTTCGACGGGGCGCCCGACGAGGGCCTGCTCGTCCTCGCGAGCCCGGGCTACGTCCCGAACGTGTCCGGGGTCCCGCCGACCGGGCTCTGCTACGACGCGTCCGAGCGGACCCTGTCCTCCGACCTTTCCTCGTGCGACGGGGGGACCGCCACCGGGTAGGGCGTGACGGCACCGGTGTCCTCGCCGACGGGAAGGACGCGCAGCTCCTCAGCGGTCACCCGGTTGGCCCGTCGTCCTCGAAGTAGAGCTCCAACGCCTCGGCGAGAGCGGCCAGCGCCTCCTCCTCGGTCTCGCCCTGCGAGGCCGCCCCGACGCCCACCGCGTGCGCCACGTACCCTCCGGCCCGCGGGTCGTGGCGAAGGATCCGGTCGCCCGGATCCGTGCCCGCCACAAGGTGTCCGGCGTCGGGAAGGCGCGCCCGACCCCGGCCCGTCACCGGCCGACCCGCTGGGCGGCCTCGCCGATCATCTGCGCGGCTTCCTTCGCCGCGTCCCGGGCCGCGTCGGCATCGGAGGCCCCGCCCACAATCCCCTCCAGCTCGCGGAGGCGGTCGGCACGCCGACGACAGCTCCGGAGTTCGACGAACACCGCCCATCGGAAAAGACAGGTGTGCAAGGGAACGGCGCTGCCGGTCCGCAGCGCTTCGTGCGACGCCCGGTGGAACTCGGCGTCGAAGCGAACGGACTCCGCCGGGTCGATCCCGGAAAGCGCGTCCCTGAGCGCCTTTTCGGTCAGGGGAGGCGTCGGGAACAGCGGTTGGTCGTGGCCGACAGTTCCACGAGCGGTCTCCGAACCCATCCCATTCCCCGATCCCGGACGCGAGCAGGGCCCCGGGGCAGCGGTCCGCCGCCGGTTCACGGCAAGTCGCCCCACGGGGGCTCGCACACACCTGCGCGGCCCGTCCCCGTGCGCCGGAGGCCGAACTCTCCCCAGGCTAGCGTGGCCGTCTCACGGAGAGGCGGCAACCGGGGAACGGAGCCGTCCGCCGTGGCCCCCGAGGCGCCACCCCGGGCCCACCGCCGAGAAGGGCCGTCTGCTGTGCTTCGGGGAGGACCGGGCGACCGTGCCCGGCGCCCTCCACGGATCGGAAGGAATCCTCTGATGCTGCACGCCCGTACCGCCCCGCACGAGAAGCGCCGCGTCCTGCGCGAGGCCCTGTCCTCGGGACGCCTGATGCGCGTTCCCGGCGCGGTCAACCCGCTCACCGCGGTGCTGATCCAGGAACTCGGCTTCGACGGCGCGTACGTGTCGGGCGCGGTCGTGGCCGCCGACCTGGCCCTGCCCGACATCGGTCTGACCACGCTGTCCGAGGTCGCGACGCGGGGCGGACAGATCGCCCGGGTGACCGACCTGCCCACGCTCATCGACGCGGACACGGGCTTCGGGGAGCCCATGAACGCGGCCCGCACCGTCCAGGCCCTGGAGGACGCGGGCCTCGCCGGGTGCCACCTGGAGGACCAGGTGAACCCCAAGCGCTGCGGCCACCTGGACGGCAAGGCGGTCGTCGGCGCCGACGAGATGGTCCGGCGGATCCGGGCGGCGGTGGGCGCCCGGCGCGACGACGGGTTCGTGATCTGCGCGCGCACCGACGCCGCCGCGGTCGAGGGCCTGGACGCCGCGATCGAGCGCGCGCGGGCCTACGTGGACGCGGGCGCCGACATGGTCTTCCCTGAGGCGATGCGCGGACCCGCCGACTTCGAGGCGTTCCGCGCGGCGGTGGACGTGCCGCTGCTCGCCAACATGACCGAGTTCGGCAAGAGCGAGCTGCTGACCGCCGGACAGCTGGAGTCCCTCGGGATGAACATGGTGATCTACCCGGTCACCACGCTCCGCCTGGCCATGGGCGCGGTCGAGGACGGGCTGCGGACCCTGCGCGACGAGGGCACCCAGGCGGGCCTGGTCGACCGGATGCAGACCCGCAAGCGCCTCTACGAACTGCTCGACTACCCCGCCTACAACGCCTTCGACGGCGGCGTCTTCGACTTCACGGTCTGAACGGTCGCGGTGGGACGGTGGTCGGCACGGCGATCGGCGGGGCCCTGCCGGGCGGTCCCGCCCGGGGAGTCCGTCGCGCGGACGGCGGGCTCCCCGGGACGCCGGAACGGCTAGTGGCCGCCCGGGCCGGGCTGGTTCGGCTGCCCCGGATATCCGGGCTGCCCGAGGTGGCCGGGGTATCCGCCCTGGCCGGGGTGGCCCGGCTGCGGGTAGCCGCCCTGGACCGGCGGGTGGCCGGCGGGGGCGTTCGGGTCGGTGGCCCGGAACCACTCCTTCGAGGACGGGCTCTCGATCAGGCACAGCACGGAGATCGCCAGGCCCAGCCCGAGTGCGGGGTTGGAGCCGGTCAGGATGCTGAGGACCGCGTTGGCCAGCGCGAGGCCGATCACGACGCGCAGGAGGTTGCGGGCCCGGGGGCCGCCCTTGCCCATGTCCGCGATGACGTAGACCTCGAAGGCGGTGATGAGGAGGCCGATGACCAGGACCGCCACGAGGGCCGCCACGGGCATGCCCGCCTCGGCCTCGACCTCGGCGGCGGGCAGCGTCATGAGGACGAGGAGGCCGAGGAAGGCCGCCCCGTAGAGGAGGACGGCGATGACCGCCCGGATGATCAGGATGACCCTGACCGCCTTGAGGGCGGTCGGCATGGGAGGTCTGGGAGCAGGGGGATACACGGGGAGGTTCCTTGTCGTCGGGATCACGGACGTTCCGCGGGCGTTGCCGGGGATACGACTCCGGGGCGCACCCGACGGTTCCCTCCCGAGGGTACGGCCCCTCCCCGGAAGCGGTCGGCCGCGCCCGCGACGCGCCGCCACAGGGGGTCCGAGCATTCCGCCCCCACCATGAAGAGTGACCTGCATCACATATACTGCCTCCCGCCTCGGAAAACTCCCCCGCACCAGAAGCACGCACCGTTACCCCTGTTGACTCAAGCGTGACTAAATGATCACTTAGTTTCCAGTCTCTGACCCGCTACCAAGGAGACCTCATGATCGACCGCAGGCTTTTCCTCGGGGGCGCCACCCTGGCCGTGGGGGTCCCCCTCCTCGGCGGCTGCGCCCCGGCCCCGACCCAGGCGTCGCTCAGGTCGGACTCCTCCGCCCTGGCCAACCCGGGAGCGCTCCCGGTCAGCATCGTCAACAACACCGGCCGGTTCGCCGACGGAGAGGTGCTCGTCTACGTCGTGGGCACCGACCTGACCACGAACCAGCACGTGTGGGTCGACGCCTCCGGAACGCCCCACCCCGTCAGCGAGGGCGACAACACCGACAACGGGTACACCGACTACTCGATCCCGCTCGACGCCCTCGCCGGCATGACGCTCCCCTACATGTCGGGGCGCATCTACCTCGCGCTCGGCGGCAAGCTCGGCATCCGCATCGTCATCGGGGGAGACGGAACGCCCGCGCTCCAGCTCCCCGCCGGCTGGGTGGAGAGCGACCACGGCTTCGACGTGCTGCACGACTCGGTCGAGTTCACCCACAACGACGCCGGGATGTTCTGCAACACCAGCATGGTCGACCAGTTCAGCGTGCCCATCGGCATCCGGCTGACGGGCGACGCCGACCAGACCACCGGCACGTTCGAGCCGGGCGGGCGGGCCGCCGTGTTCGAGACGCTCTCGGCGGACCCGGTCTTCTCGTCGCTGGTCTACGACGACCTGCGGGTGATCGCCCCCGGGCACGCCCTCGACCAGGGGCTGTTCCCCTCGGACTACTTCGACCCCTACATCGACCAGGTCTGGTCGCACTACGCGTCCACCGACCTGACGGTCACCACGAACGCCGGGACCTTCACCGGCCGTGTGCAGGGCGAGCAGCTGGTCTTCGACGGGGGCGTCGCGCCGATCTCCCGGCCCTCGACCAGGGACGTCCTCTTCTGCGACGGCAACCTGGCCGCCCCCAACGACGGGATCACCGGGCCCGTCGCCGCCATCCTGGGCGCGGCGTTCAACAGGGCGACCCTGCTGACCGCCGCGCAGCAGCCGACCGACGACCCGGCCGGCTTCTACCAGTCGGAGATCGCCAACCACTACGCCGCCGTCTTCCACGCGAACACCGTGGACGGCAAGGCCTACGGGTTCGCCTTCGACGACGTGGAGGACTTCGCGTCCTACATCCAGGACCACGGGCCCTCCGCGTTCGAGATCACCCTCACGGCGTTCTGACGCCGAGGCTCGCACCGCCCCGTGCACGCGGGCGGCTCCCGGGCCGGGATCGGATCCGGGAAGCCGCCCCGCGGCGGCCCCGTGCCCGGCCCGGGGGCGAGCCCTTCCGACGCCCGGCCCAC
>NZ_JBSHDN010000201.1:0-11565 GCF_053616335.1 Nocardiopsis sp. NPDC055824 | reverse complement strand
CCCCTCAGAGAAGGCCGAACGGTCCGGGGTCGGGCAGGCCCCGGGAGCACCGGTCCGTCAGACGCGGGCGATGGCGCTGCACAGGGCCTTCAGCGAGGCCGTCGTGATGCTGCTGTGGATGCCGACGCCCCACACGACCCGGCCGTCGATCTCGGCCTCCACGTAGGCGGCGGCGCGGGCGTCGCCGTCCTCGCCCATGGAGTGCTCCACGTAGTCCATGACGCGGACCTTGACGTCGACGTCGGCCAGGGCGTCGCAGAACGCGGAGATGGGGCCGTTGCCGGTGCCCGACAGTTCGCGGATCTCACCGTTGACGCGGGCGTCGGCCTCGATCCGGTAGGTGCCGTCACCGTCGGTGGAGGAGCGGTGGGCCAGGACCGCCACCGGGCCCTGGTCGGCCAGGTAGGTCGTGGAGAAGATCTCCCAGATGCGGTCGGCCGCGAACTCCCCGCCCTCGGCGTCGGTGAACTTCTGGATGACCTGCGAGAACTCGATCTGGAGCCGGCGCGGCAGGTCCAGGGAGTGGTCGCGCTGCATGATGTAGGAGACGCCGCCCTTGCCGGACTGGCTGTTGACGCGGATGACCGCCTCGTAGTTGCGGCCCACGTCCTTGGGGTCGATGGGCAGGTAGGGGACGTCCCAGGTGTGCTCGTCCACCGGGGCGCCGGCGGCCCCGGCGGCCTCCTCCTGCGCGGCGAAGCCCTTCTTGATCGCGTCCTGGTGGGAGCCGGAGAAGGCGGTGTAGACCAGGTCGCCGCCGTACGGGTGGCGGGGGGCCACCGGCAGCTGGGTGCAGTGCTCGACGGTGCGACGGATCTCGTCGATGTCGGAGAAGTCGATCCGGGGGTCGACGCCCTGGCTGAACAGGTTCATGCCCAGGGTGACCAGGCAGACGTTCCCGGTGCGCTCGCCGTGCCCGAACAGGCAGCCCTCGACCCGGTCGGCCCCGGCCATGACCGCCAGCTCGGCGGAGGCGACGCCGGTACCCCGGTCGTTGTGCGGGTGCACGGACAGCACGACGTGCTCGCGGCGCGACAGGTTGCGGCTCATCCACTCGATCTGGTCGGCGTAGACGTTGGGGGTGGAGCGCTCGACGGTGGCGGGCAGGTTCAGGATGATCTCGCGGCCCGGCCCGGGGTTCCACACGTCCATGACGGCCTCGCAGACCTCCAGGGCGAAGTCCAGCTCGGTGTCGATGAAGATCTCGGGCGAGTACTCGTAGCCGAAGTACTCGGTCCCGTCCAGGTACTGCTCGGCGAAGCGCATGACGTGGCGGGTGCCCTGGACGGCGATGTCCTTGCAGGCCTCCCGGTCGACCCGGAAGACCACGCGGCGGAAGGTCGGTGCGGTGGCGTTGTACAGGTGCACGGTGGCGCGCTTCGCGCCGACCAGGCTCTGCACGGTGCGCTCGATCAGGTCCTCGCGGGCCTGGGTCAGCACCGAGATCTGCACGTCGTCGGGGATCAGCCCGTCCTCGATCAGGGACCGGACGAAGTCGAAGTCGGTCTGGCTCGCGGAGGGGAAGCCGACCTCGATCTCCTTGTAGCCCATCTCGACCAGCAGCCGGAACATCTCGTGCTTGCGCGCGGGGTCCATGGGCTCGATCAGCGCCTGGTTGCCGTCGCGCAGGTCGGTGGAGAGCCAGCGGGGGGCGGCGTCGATGGTCTTCGACGGCCAGGTGCGGTCCGGCAGGTCCACCGGGGCGAAGGGCTTGTACCGGTGGAAGGGCATGGGGCTGGTCTTCTGCTGCGGCACCATCGCGGTGTCTCCTCGGGGTGGTTCGTGCATGTGGTCTGGTCGACCAGGAGCAAGCCGAAGTCCCGCGGCGAGGGAGCCGACCGTCTAACGACCCCCGCCGCGGCCGCTAAGGAGGAGCAGCACGCGCAGCATAACGGTGATCACGCTAGCAGACGGCCGGAGAACCCCGGTACCCCGCGTCCACATGTCGAGATGCAAGTCACGTACCTGCGACGACACGACGTGCGCGAATGGGACGCCGCCGAGGGCCGGGCCGCGCGACCGCTACGTGTACCTCGACTTCGAGATATCGCGCAGAGGTCTGTACCATTTCAGGTGAACCCTTCAGTGCTAGGGGGGTTGTTCGAGTCCCGCCGACGGGACCCAGGGTGCGGCCAACACCCGAGGCCGCCGCCGACCGCGCCGAGTACGCGTAAGCCGCGGTGGCGGCGAGGCCGGTACCGTCGGCGGGATCTCTCGTTCCCGCCCCCGCGGGGCGGAGCGGCGGGTCCACCGGGTGGCTCCGGAGGAGCGGGGGCCCGCGACACACGGCCCCGGAGCGCGGTCCGCCGGCGTGGCCACATCCGGCCACGGGGTACCCGGTCCCCCCGCGACCGAAGCGGGCTTCACCTGCCGGAGCGGGCAAACAAGGCGATCCGCCACATCGGTGACGGAAAGTTAGCCATATTGACAGATTGTGCCGATTTCTTCTGCAATGACGCCACGTATCCGCAGCCTCACCCCCGCTGGAGGCATCGTGGGAAGCACCCCCGTCAGAAGAATCCTCGTCCCCGCGGCCGTGGGAGTACTCGTCCTCGGACTCCTGGGCACGAGCGGCGCGTCCGCCGAGCCCGTCCACGGCCTCTACGAGGTCCGCGGCGCGACCTCGGCGCAGGACCGCACGGAGATCGCCGCGACCGGCGCGGCCATCGACCACGTCGGCGACGAATCGGTCCTGGTCACCGCCACCCCCGACGACGCCGAGGAGATCGGCGGGCTGGGCTACGGCGTCGAGGAGTTCGACGTCCCCGTCCCCCTCGCGGACCCCGACCCCGGCTACACCGGCTACGCGGAACTGGTCGGCGTCATCGACGAGGTCGTCGCCGCCCACCCCGACATCGCCGCGCGGTCCGTCATCGGCCGGTCGCACGAGGGGCGCGACCTCCTCGCGGTCAAGATCAGCGACAACGTCGATGTGGACGAGGACCAGCCCGAGGTGCTGTTCGTCCACGCCCAGCACGCCCGCGAGCACCTGACCGTCGAGATGGCGGTCCACCTGATGCGCCTGCTCACCGACGGCTACGGCGGCGACCCCCGGATCACCGACCTGGTCGACGACCGCGAGATCTGGATCCTGCCCAACGTCAACCCGGACGGCAGCGAGTACGACATGGCGGGCAGCACCTGGCGGAACTGGCGCAAGAACCGCCAGCCCAACGAGGGCTCCTCGTCGCCGGGCACCGACCTCAACCGCAACTGGGCCTACGAATGGGGGTGCTGCGGGGGCTCGTCCGGCAACCCGAGCAGCATCACCTACCGGGGCCCGGCGCCGGAGTCGGCGCCGGAGGTCCGGGTGGTCGCCGACTTCGTGCGCGGCCGGGTGGTCGGCGGCGAGCAGCAGATCACCACCGCCATCGACTTCCACACCTACAGCGAGCTCATCCTCTGGCCGTTCGGCCACACCTACGACGACGTCACGAACGGCATGACCCGGGAGGAGTACGACACCCACGCGGCGCTCGGCGAGCACATGGCCGAGGCGAACGGCTACACCCCCCAGCAGTCCAGCGACCTGTACGTCACCGACGGGTCGATCAACGACTGGCTGTGGGGCGACCAGAGGATCGTGAACTTCACGTACGAGATGTACCCCCGCAGCGCGGCCGGCGGCGGGTTCTACCCGCCCTCGTCGGTGATCGAGAGGGAGACCGCCCGCAACGAGGAGGCCGTGCTGCGCCTGCTCGACTACGCGGACTGCCCGTACCGGATCATCGGCGAGGAGGCCGCGTACTGCGGCTGACCCGGCGGACGCGGAGGGGCCCCGGGGATCTCCCGGGGCCCCGGGCGTCAGGCGCCGGGAACCGGCTCGAACTCCTTGACGGCGTCGATCGCGGGACCGTGCGGGGTGTTGGCCTCGCGCTCGATCATGATCTCGACGAGCACCGGCCGCGAGGTGGACCGGGCCTCCTTGCGGGCCCACTCCAGGGACTCGCGGATCTCCCCGGGCTCCCACACCCGGCGCCCCGAGCAGCCGTAGGCCTCCATGAGCTTGACGTTGTCGGTGCCGTACTCGTCGTAGTGGACGTCCACCTGGTAGTTCATGCCGAAGGGGATCGACGCCTGGCGGATCAGGCCCAGGTACTCGTTGTTCAGCATGATGATCACGTAGGGGACGTCGTACTGGGCCGCGACGGCGAGCTCCTCGACCATGTACTGGAAGCCGTAGTCGCCGACGATGCCGACGACCTCGGCGTCGGGTTCGGTGGCCGCCAGCGCCTTCCGGACGCCGATGGCCGCCGGGATCTCCCAGCCGAGCGGTCCCGCCTGGCCGCAGATCTGGTAGTGCCGCGGCTTGTACGCCTTCTGGTGCTGGCCTCCCCAGATCTGGTAGAGGCCGATGGCGGTGACGAAGTAGGTGTCCTCGTCGAAGACCTCGTTGATCTCCTTGTAGACGCGCGGCGCCTTGACCGGGACCGTGTCGAAGTCCTCGCGGCGCGTCAGGGTGGCCTTGAGCTCGCCGATCCGGTCGATCCACGGTTCGACCCGGGCCGTGGCCCCCCTGCGCCGGGCCGCGGCCAGCAGTTCCCGGAGGAACAGCCGCGCGTCGGAGACCACGCCCAGGTCCGGCTCGAAGACCCGGCCGATCTGGGTCGCCTCGATGTCCACGTGGATGAACGTGCGGTCGCCCCGGTAGACGTCGATCTGGCCCGTGTGGCGGTCGGCGAACCGCGCCCCGACCGCCAGGACCAGGTCCGACTCCAGGAAGGACGCGTTGCCGTAGCGCTGGGAGGTCTGCACACCGGTCATACCCGAGTACAGGGGCGAGTCCTCGTCGAAGGAGCCCTTGCCCATCAGGGTGACCTGCACCGGCACCCGCAGGTACTCGGCGAGTTCGCGCAGGTCCGCCGAGGCCTCGGCCAGGATCACCCCGCCCCCGGCGAGGATCAGCGGGCGCTCGGCGGCCAGCAGCAGGTCCAGCGCCCGCTCCACGCGGGGCAGGTGCGGCTCGACCGTGTTGACCTTCAGCGGTGCGTCGATCGCGGGGTCGTACTCGATCAGCTTCTGGGCGACGTCCACCGGGATGTCGATCAGGACGGGCCCGGGACGGCCCTCCCGCGCGACCCGGAACGCCTCGCGGAAGATCCACGGGGCGGTCGCGGCCTCCTTGATCTGCACGGCCCACTTGGTGACCGGCTTGGCGATCTCGACTATGTCGACCGCCTGGAAGCCCTCCTTGTCCAGGAGGTCGGTGCGCTGCTGGCCGGTGATGCACACGATCGGGACGGAGTCCGCGATGGCCGTGTACAGGCCGGTGATCATGTTGGTGCCGGCGGGCCCGGAGGTGCCGATGGCCACGCCGACCCTGCCGGTGGTGCGCGACCAGCCGTCGGCCATGTGGGTGGCGCCCTCCTCGTGGCGGACGGTGAGGTGCTCGATCCCGCCCACCTCCTCCATCGCCTTGTAGAGCGGGAGGATCGCGGCGCCGGGGCAGCCGAAGGCGATGTCGACGCCCTCGTCCTTGAGGACCTCGACGACGGCGTTCATCACGGGCATCTGTGCCATGACGGGTGAACCCTTCGGTGCTAGGGGTGCTGGTGCGGTCGGCTCCGCCTGCGGTGTCCCGGGTGCGGCCAACACCGGGGACTGCGGTACGGGGCCTTCCTGGGAGGTCGGCTAGGACCGGCCGGAGAGCTGCTGGACGATCATCAGGAGCGCGGAGTGGTCGAGCCCGCCGTGCCCCTGGTTCTTGAGCGCGGCGACGGACTGCGCCACCTGGGCGCCGAGCGGGATCGCGACGCCCGCGGCGCGCGCGGAGTCGGTGACGATGCGCATGTCCTTGTCGTGCAGGGCGATGCGGAACCCCGGCGTGAAGTCGCGCTCGCGCATGGCCCTGCCCTTGCGCTGGAGCACCGTGCTCCCCGCGAGCCCGCCGCCGAGGACCTCCAGGCCCGACTCCGTGTCGACGCCGTGGGCCTCCAGGAAGACGAGCGCCTCCGCGAGGAGCTGGATGTTGCCCGCGACGATGAGCTGGTTGGCGGCCTTCACGGTCTGCCCTGCCCCGTTCGGGCCGACCAGGACCGGGGTGGTGCCCAGGACGTCGAAGATCGGGCGCGCGGCCTCGAAGTCGGCCTGCGCCCCGCCGACCATGATGGACAGCTTGGCCTCCACGGCCCCGGCCTCGCCTCCGCTCACGGGCGCGTCCAGGACGCGGAGGCCGCGTTCGGCCCCGGCCTCGGCGACCGCCCGGGAGACGTCGGGGCGGATGGTGCTCATGTCGATGACGAGGGTGCCGGGCTTGGCGTTCTCGTACACGCCCCCGGGGCCGAGGAGGAGTTCCTCCACGTCCGGGGAGTCGGGAACCATCGTGATGACGACGTCGGCCCCGGTGACGGCCCCGGCGACGCCGCCGCCGCGGCGTCCGCCCTCCGCGACGAGCGCGTCGACGCGCTCGGGGGTGAGGTTGTGGCCGGTGACGGTGTAGCCGGCGCGGACCAGGTTGACGGCCATGGGCAGGCCCATGATCCCCAGGCCGATGAAGGCGATCTCGGTGTCGGGCATCGCTGTCCCTCTCGTGTCTCGGTCGTGCCGCGGCTGTCGCCGCGGAAAGGGTGGCGGGGGCTCAGACCAGCCAGTCGAAGCTCTTGGCGCTGGGGACGGTCGGCTTGTACTCCAGGCCGACGAGCCCGGTGTAGCCGCCGTCCCGGAGCGCCCGGAGGAGGTCGTCGAACGGGAGGCGTCCGGTGCCGGGCTCGCCCCGGCCCGGGGAGTCGGCGATCTGGACGTGGCCGAACTCCGCGGCGTGGTCGCGGACCACGGCGAAGACGTCGTCCCGGTTGACCACGAGGTGGTACAGGTCCGCGAGGAGGGCGACGTTCGGGGCCCCGGCCTCCCGGGCCCGGGCGACGAACCCGAGGCCGTCGGCCGCGGTCGTGAGGGGGTAGTCGGCCGAGCCGCTGATGGGCTCGACGAGCACGGTGCCGCCGACGCGGGCGACGGCCCCGGCCGCCGCGAGGGTGTTCTCCAGGGCAACCCGGTCCTGTTCGGCGGGGTCGGTCCCCGGCAGTCGCAGCCCGTAGAGGGCGTTGAAGCCGGTGGTGCCCGTGCGCTCGGCGATCCGGGTGACCACGTCGACGTTCGCGCGGAACTCCTCGGCCCTGGCGGGGTGCGAGAGCACGCCCCGGTCGGGCCCGGGGAGGGCGCCGGCGAAGAAGTTGAGGCCGGTGAGGCGCACGCCGGCGTCGTCGAGGGAGCGGACGAAGGAGTCGACCTCGTCCTGGGGCGGGGTCGGGCTCTCGAACGGCCACCAGAACTCGACGGCGTCGAAACCGGCGTCCCGGGCGGCCCGGGGGCGTTCGAGGAGCGGGAGCTCGGTGAACAGCAGGGAGCAGTTCACCGTGTAGCGGAGTGAGTGGCTCATGCATTGCCTCCAACTTCTACTTTCACATTGTGGAAAGTAGTTTTCGTTTTGAGGAATGTCATGAGTGTGCGGCCGGTCACCCCGGCTTGTCAACCGCCCCGACCCGCCGGATGCACGGCAGGGCAACCACTTCAACCCCGCGAGACCCATGCACCCCAGGCGCGGCGGGTGGACACGGGGGTCCTTTGTGCGGGTGTACAGATTCGGTCGTCTTTCGCGATATGGACCTTTTGAGTGTTGACAAGGTCACACCGCCATCAACTAGAGTCCCCCCAATCCGCAATACGGAATTGGCCGTCTGCACTACGAAAATCCTTGGTCGGTTCAGCTCCCCCGCCCACGGGGGACCGACCGGCCGAGCCACGGGAGAGCACATGCCCGAGACCATGCCGGAGGAGCCGGGACGCGGCTCCGACCCCGGCCTGGAGCAACTGAACGCCCTGACCGGGGAGGAGCTGCGCGCACGGCTGGCCCAGTGCCTGGACGTGGACCGCTGGGTCGCGTCCCTCGCGGCCCTGGCGCCCTTCCGGGACCGGGACGAGCTGATGCGCGGCGCGGACGACCACGCGCGCGCCATCACACCCGAGGAGGTCGCGACCGCCCTCGCCCGCCACCCCCGCATCGGGGAGAAGGCCGAGGGGACCGGCACCGAGGCGCGGTGGTCGCGGGGGGAGCAGTCCGCGTTCGCCGCCGACACCGACGACGCCTCGGCCCGCGTACAGCGGATCTTCGCCCACGCCCAGCGTGAGTACGAGGACAGGTTCGGGCACATCTACCTCGTCTGCGCCAGCGGGCGCTCCAGCCGCGAACTCCTCGCCGACCTGGTCGCCCGCCTCGGCAACGACACCGCCACCGAGCTCCGCGTCGTCGCGGACGAGCTCCGCCGGATCGCCGGGCTCCGCCTGGCCAAACTCCTGGGGAACCCATGAGCCACGTGACCACCCACATCCTGGACACCGCTCTGGGCGCTCCGGCACGCGGCGTCCCCGTCCGCCTGGAGAACGCCGCCGACGAGCGCCGGACGTCCTGGCACACCGTCGCGGAGGGGCGCACGAACGACGACGGACGCGTCCCCGACCTGGGCCCCGAGCGGCTGGCCGACGGAACCTACCGCCTCGTCTTCGACACCGCCGCCTACTTCGCGGCGGACGGCCGGACGGGTTTCTTCCCCGAGGTCACCGTCACCTTCGACCTCGCCGAGGAGCAGGCCCACTACCACGTGCCCCTGCTCCTGAGCCCCTACTCCTACTCCACCTACCGGGGCTCCTAGCCCCGGGGGCGTCCGCCCTCGGACGCCCCGGCCTCCCGGCACCGCCCGCCCGGGCGCGGCCCCGCAACGGAAAGGAGCGACCGACACGGAACCTCAGCCGGCCAAGGTGTGACACCTGCTTCTTCGAGTGCGTGACAGGTCCTTCCGCATGACCACAGCGGTCCTCCCTCGTACGTACTGCGCACAGGCGCGACGATGACGAATATCCACAACCCTGGAGTTCAACCCTGATGGGCATCCGACTCGGAGAGAACCAGTACGGAAAGGCCGAGGTACGCCTCGTCCACGTCAACCGCGACACCGACGTCCACCGGATCAAGGACGTCAACGTCACCTCGCAGCTGCGGGGCGACCTGGAAACGGTCCACACGCTCGGCGACAACACCACCTGCCTGCCGACCGACACCCAGAAGAACACCGTCTACGCCAAGGCCCGCGAGTGGGGCGGCGTCGGCGCCATCGAGGACTTCGCCCTGCGCCTGGCCCGCCACTTCGTCGGCGAGCACGACTACGTGGACGGCGCCCGGCAGGAGATCCACGAGTACGCCTGGGACCGCATCACCACCCCCGACGGCCCCCACGACCACGCCTTCTCCCGGCGCGGCGGCGAGACCCGCACCACCGTCGTCACCAAGGACGCCGAGGGCGAGTGGGTGGTCTCGGGCCTGGAGGGGCTCACCGTCCTCAAGTCCACGGGGTCGGAGTTCCACGGCTACCCCAGGACCAGGTACACGACCCTCCAGGAGACCACCGACCGGATCCTCGCGACCGACGTCAGCGCCCGCTGGCGGTACGTCGGCGTGGACCACGACTACGACGCCGTGTACGCGTCGGTGCGCGCCCTGATGCTGGAGGCGTTCGCGAACACCCACAGCCTGGCGCTCCAGCAGTCGCTGTACGAGATGGGCCGCTCGGTGCTGAAGAGCCACCCGGAGATCGCGGAGGTCCGCTTCTCCATGCCCAACAAGCACCACTTCCTCGTGGACCTCTCGCCCTTCGGCCTGGACAACCCCAACGAGGTGTTCTTCGCCGCGGACCGCCCCTACGGCAAGATCGAGGCGACCGTCGAACGCGACGACGCCCCCGCCCCCGGCAACGCCTGGAAGACCGTGCCCGGCTTCCTGTAGCCACCCCCGCGCCGGGGCCCGTCTGTGCGGCCGGGCCCCGGCCCCCGCCCCGCTCGGGGCTCCGCCGTCCCCCCTGGCCCGCTCTCCGCGGCGGGCCGCACGCCGCACCCCGGCGTGCACGGCGGCGGGTCGCCCGACCGGGGCGACACCACCGGGCCACGCGCCCGAGAACCAGGCCCCCTCTGAGGCGGCCGCCAAGCGCAAAGGCTGGAACCGGCCATGTCTAACAGTCCGTCCGCGAAGGACTCGGCCAGAACGAACGCCACACCCCCCACCCGCCCCGAGGACGAGAAGCTGCCCGCGCGGCTGCTGTTCGTCTACGGGCTCCAGCACATCCTGACCATGTACGCCGGCGCGGTGGCCCCGGCCCTGGTCATCGGCAGCGCCGCTGGGCTCGCGAACGACCCCGCCTCCATGGGGATCCTCGTCAGCGGCGCACTCCTGGTGGCGGGCATCGCCACCCTCATCCAGTCCGTGGGCCACCGCCGCTTCGGCGCCCAGATGCCGATCGTGGTGGCCAGCTCCTTCGTCCCCGTCAGCGCCGTCACCGCCCTGGCCGCCGGACAGGACGGGGAGAACCTGCCCGTCGCCTTCGGCGCCTCCCTCGCCGCCGGGGTCTTCGCCCTGGTCCTGACGCCGTTCTTCGGGCAGCTGATCCGCTTCTTCCCCCCGATCGTGACCGGCACCATCATCACCGTCATCGGCGTCAGCCTGATGCCGGTGGCCGCCGGATGGATCGTCGACGGCGCCGCACGGACCGCGGAGGACGGCACCGCGGCCCCCGCGGCGCCGCTGTCCCACCTGGCCCTGGCCGGGTTCACGCTGGCGGTCATCCTGGTCGGCTCCCGGGTGCTGCCCGGAATCTGGGGGCGGCTGTCCATCCTCATCGGCCTGGTCGTCGGCACCCTCGTCTCCCTGCCCCTCGGGATGGCCGACTTCAGCCGCGTCGGCGAGGCCGACATCGTCTTCGACCCCACCTCGGTGTTCTACTTCGGAGCCCCCCGGTTCGAGGTCGCCGCGATCGTCACCATGTGCGTCATCATGCTCGTGGTGCTCACCGAGGGCGCCTCCCACATCATCGCGGTCGGCGAGATCACCGGCTCCGAGGTGGACGCCAAGCGCATCTCCGCGGGCCTGCGGGCCGACGTCAGCGGCTCCCTCATCGGCCCGATCTTCAGCGCGACCCCCACCAGCTCGTTCGCGCAGAACATCGGCCTGCTGGCCCTGACCAAGGTGCGCAGCCGGTACGTGGTCGCCACCGGCGCGCTCATCCTCGTCGCGCTCGGGCTGTTCCCCGTGCTCGGCGGTGTCATGGCCGCGATCCCCGCCCCCGTCCTGGGCGGGGCCGGGCTCGTGCTCTTCGGCAGCGTGGCCGCCAGCGGGGTCAAGACCCTGGCCAAGGTGGACTTCACCAACAACCTCAACCTGGTCCTGGTGGCCACCTCCGTCGGCGTGGCGATCATCCCCCTGGCCTACCCGACCTTCTACGCGTTCCTCCCCGAGTCCGTGGAGCTGGTCGCCCACTCGGGGATCATCGGCGCGGCCGTCACCGCCATCCTGCTGAACATCTGCTTCAACGTGCTCGGCCGCGACTCGGGGGCGAAGGCCCCGACCCGGATCGACCAGGAGGAGATCGGCAGCGCCGGCCCCGGCGAGGCCAAGTACACCGACCGGGCCGGAGCGGTCTACCGCGACGGCGAACCCGAGGCCCCGGCGGGGGCGTAGTACCCGCCTCCCGGACCGCCCCCGCCCTCCGGCGGGGGCGGCGGGCGCCCCTCCCCGGGCCCGGCCCC
>NZ_JBSHDN010000200.1:0-11589 GCF_053616335.1 Nocardiopsis sp. NPDC055824 | reverse complement strand
CGCCGCCGCCGCGTGCGCGGGGTCGGCGGGAGCCGCGGGCCGCAGGGCCTACCGGGTGCGCGGTCCCCCCTCCAGGCGGGCCCGCACGTCCGGCCACTCGGCGCGCAGCACCGAGTAGTACACGGCGTCGCGGCGCCGCCCGCCCGGCATGACGTTGTACGAGCGCAGCACGCCCTCCTCCGTCGCGCCGACCGCGCGCAGGCCCCGGCGGGCCCGCTCGTTGAGCACGTCGGTCTTGAACTCCACCCGCTCCGCGCCCATCCCCTCGAACGCGTGCCGCATGAGCAGGAACTTCGCCCAGTGGTTCACGCCCCGGCCGCGGAAGTCGCGGCCCAGCCACGAACTGCCGACCTCCAGGCGCAGGTCCTTCTCCGCGAGGTTGCCGTAGCTCATGCTGCCCGCCACGCGTCCGCTCGCCAGGTCGGTGACCGTGAACGTCGTACGCCTGCCGGCGTCGCTCGCGGCCAGGTAGGAGTCGAAGAACTCCTCGAAGCCCGCCTCGTCGTCCACCCTGGTCACGAAGTACGTCCAGATGTCGGGGTCGAGCGCCTGCGCGCGCCACCCCGCCCTGTCGGCCTCCACGACCGGCGTGAGCGACACGTGCCCGTTCTCCAGCCGCACCCTCGACCTCTCGGTCCACGACATGCGCCCTCCCCTGCTCCGACCGGTGTGTCCGTGCCGGATTGTAGTGTTCGACCACCAACCGGATCCCGGAGGAGCCGAGCGATGGCCACCACCCGCACCGTCATCTCCCGGCGGGCGCTCAACCGCGCCACCCTGGACCGCCAGCTCCTCCTGCGGCGGGTGGACCTGCCGGTCACCGACGTGGTCACCCGCCTCGCCGGGCTCCAGGCGCAGACCACCCACACCTGGTACGCCGGGCTGGAGAACCGGATCGAGGGCCTGGCCCCCGAGACGGTCGGCCGCCTCCTCACCGACGGCGCGCTCGTCCGCGTCACGCTCATGCGCGGCACCCTCCACCTGGTCACCCCCGAGGACTGCCGGTTCCTCCGCCCGACCGTCCAACCCGGCGTCGACCGGGTGCTCGCGCACAGCACGCACGGCCGGGCCGCACGGGGGCTGGACCCCGACGAGGTCGCGGCGGCCGGGTACGAGATCCTCACCCGCGCCCCGCTCGACCTGCGCGCGCTCGGCGCCCGGCTCAACGAGCGGTGGCCGGATGTGGAGGGCGCCCACCTGGCACAGGTCGTCAAGGCCCGCCTGCCCGTGCTCCAGATCCCGCCGCGCGGCGTGTGGGGCGCCTCCGGCCCGGCCGTGCTCGCACCCGCCGACACCTGGACGGGGCTGCCCATGGACGCCGCGCCGGACCCGGAGGGGATGGTGCTGCGCTACCTGGCCGCGTTCGGACCCGCCGGGGTGATGGACGCGCAGGCGTGGTCCGGGCTGACCCGGCTGGGCGAGGTGTTCGACCGCCTGCGCGACAGGCTCGTGGTCCTGCGGGGGGAGGACGGCAAGGAGCTGTTCGACCTCCCCGACGCCCCGCGCCCCGACGGGGACACCTCCGCGCCGGTCCGCCTGCTGTACGACTTCGACAACCTGCTGCGCGGGCACGCCGACCGCAGCCGGGTCGTCTCCGACGAGGACCTCGGGCGGCTCACCTCCCGCAACGGGATGCCGCCCGCGACCGTGCTGGTCGACGGGGAGGTGCGCGCCTCCTGGAAGGTCGTGCGGACCGGTCGGAACGCCGCCGTCGAGGTGGTCCCGTTCGCCCCGATCAGCGGGGCCGACCGCGACGAGGTGGAGGCGGAGGGGCTGCGGATGCTGCGGTTCCTCGCCGCGGACCGGGGCGGGCACGAGGTGCGGTTCGCCCCGACGGCCTGAGTGCCTCCGAACACCCTCCGCGCGACCCCCCTGCGGCCTCCGAACGGACCCGGCCGGGGAGCCCCGCCTCCGATCCGGGCGGACACCGCGCGACCGCCGCACGAACCAGCGGGGACGGGCCGGGAAGTCCGCTATCAACGCACGTGGGCGACCACGGACACAACGTGCGGGTATGGAAGGATTCACGGGTGACTGATGAGTTCCGCGCCGCGTTCCAACGGGTGCTCGACACCGCCGCCAGCCAGGCACCCGGGTTCCCGGCAGCCGTGCACGACGTGTTCCGGCTGTCCTCGCAGGTGTCCAAGGAAGAACTCGCGATCGCACTGGAGGCGCTCGCCCCCGTGCTCGGCGACTCCGAACGGGTCGCGGGCATCGCCGCCGACCTCTCCGTCCTGGCGGGGGCCCTGGTCGAGTCCGGCGCCCCCGCGGGAGAGGTGGGACTGGAGGTACTCCGACAGCTCGGAAGTTACGGTCAGGCCGCGGTGGCGTTCATGCACGCCTGGGACAAGACCGGCGGCGGCCCCCTCCCCGCCCCCGCCGACGTGTCCGAACCCGAGGAGCAGCGCGTCGAGGAGGTCCTCGGCGACAACGCGCCCCTGGCCACCGTCGGCTGGTGGACCTCCCTCCGCTACGGCCTGGCGGCCAAGGCCATGCTCGGCGACCCCGGGGTGCGCGCCGCCGTGCGCGCCGACACCAGCGCCCTGGACGGGCTCAGCCAGATCACCCGGGCCCTCTCCACCCAGCTCACCGAGTTCGCCGAGGTGAGCGAACTCCTGCGGATGGCCGAGGCCGACACCGTGCTCGTGCTCGACCGCGCCTCGTGGCGCGGCTTCCGGGTGCGCTTCGACGGCATCGGCGACAACTTCCAGCTGCACACCCTCCTCGCGGACGCGCTCATCGGCAAGGAGGGCCGCCTCGTCCCCGGCACCCGGCCCGACCCGCGGTGGACCTCCGCGTGCCTGGACACCCCCGCCGACCCCCTCGCGGACGTCGTGCGCGGCGAGTGGGACCTGGTCGGCGGCAACGGCGAGTGGGTCGGCAACGAGGCCCTGCCCGGCGACATCCCGGTGGTCGACGGCGAACGCGTGCTGGTCCTGGAGCCCCAGACGCTCACGCACTCGTGGAGGGCGGGGCGCAGGCACCCGCACATCCCCGGCTCGCTGGAGGTCGTGGCGGAGCTGCGCCACGACGAGGCGGCGGCCTGGTGGGCGCGGATGCACCCCGCGGGGTCGGTGCGCCACCCGCTGGCGCCGCCGATCGAGAACGAGGACACCGGCACGCACCGCAGGCCCCCGCGCCATTTCGGGGTGGCCGCTCACTACGCCGAGGTGGACTCCGGACCGATGTCGGCGGCGTTCGCCGCCCTGGACCCGGAGAGCCTGCGGGAGGACCCCTTCGCCACGGGCGCCGCCGACCCCGCCGGAACCGCGGGCGGGGACGCCGACGACCGCCCGGCGCGGGCGGACGTCCCTGCCGGGGACGCGGCCCCCTTCGGAGGCGGGGACCCGCTCCGGCCCGGGGATCCGTCGTCCGCGTCCGCTCCCCCTTCGGAGGACCGGTGGGAGCTGCCGCCGGAGTTCCGCGACGACTACGGCCGCGCGTCCTCCCCGGAACCCGACCACGGGGCGGACGACGACCCGCTGTTCGGTTCGCCGCCGAGCACGCCGACCTCGTCCGACCCGTGGGAGGCGCCGCAGGGGCGCACGGGCGGTTTCGGCGGCGGCGTGCCCGTAGACCCGCCCGGGGCCCGTGACGAACTGGGGCTGCGCGACGAGTCCGCCGACCGGTTCGAGCCGGGCGAGGGCGACCGCTTCGGGTTCCGCAACGGCTCCTCGTACGACGGCGCCCCCGACGGCCCGGAACCGGCCGGGGCCCGCGACGGATCCGAGCCGTTCGGGTGGGCCGCCGACCCGCCGCCGCCCGCCGTTCCCGGCCACCCGGAGGCGTCCGGGGCGTTCGACCCCGGTCCGTGGGAGTCGGACCCGCCGCCGCCCGCCCCGGACCCTGTCGGGGACGGGGACGGGGCCCCGTCCGAGCAGGACGGCTCCCGCCGCCCGCCGGGCGCGCACCTGCTGCCGCCGATGCCCCCGGGCGTCTCGGACAGCTGGTCGTGGGCTCCCGGCTGGAAGTGGCCCACGCCGCCCGAGCGCTGAGGGCGACCGCCACGGGCCCGAGGGCCGCGACCCGTGGCCGGCCCGGGTCCCCGGCGCTCGCCGGCGCCGATCCCGTCGGCCGGGGCGTCGAAGTTCTGGACCCTCAGCAACTGCGGCATGTGCTCCTCCTGCTGTCGTCGACACCGCTGGTACGGACCCGCCGGACGGGCGAAACTCATCGCGGTGTCCGCGACCGCCGGCGGGACCCGGTACCGCACATGACACTTGTCATCGGCGACCGGTTGCAGCTCTCACACGGACGCCGTGACTCCTACGACTTCCGGGCCGACCGTCCGGCAGGGGATCCTTGGTCCATGGCGACCACGCAGAAGCACACCTCCGGGAACCCGGACCGCCCCGCCCCCGGCACGGCGGCGGGAGCCCCTGACGCGACCCCCGGCGCGGGTTCCGACGAGGCCGACGGCAGAACCGCCGAGCAGATCGAGAAGGAGCGCAAGCAGGAGGAGGCGATGGAGGTCCTGCGGGCCATGAAGCCCTGGAAGGGCAAGGCGACCCGCCAGGACAAGGCCCTGCTGTTCACGGTCGTCGCGATCCCCCTGTTCTTCATGGCGCTGACCCCGCTGAAGCCCTTCCTGATCGCCGAACACCCCGTCGGCCTCGCGTTCGTGACCGGCAGCAACGCGGCGATCGGCGCGGCCTCGGCCTTCGCCCGCATCGGGGAGATCCCCCTGTGGCTCGTGGTGCTCGCGGGCGTCGTCGGCAAGGTCAAGGTCGACTGGCTCTTCTGGTGGGTGGGCAGGCGCTGGGGCCGGGGCTTCGTCGACCTCATCGCCCAGGGCGACAAGGCGCAGCGGTTCGCGGACCGCGCCGAGGACATGAACCCCTGGATCATCCGGGCCGCGATGCCGCTCTCCTACCTCCCGGGCGTGCCCGCCCTCTTCGTCTACGTCGTCGCGGGCTGGACCGGCATGCGCCTGCGGACCTTCCTGCTGCTGGACGCCCTCGGCGCGCTGCTCCTGACGGCCACGGTCGCCGGCGTCGGCTACGCGGCGGGGCAGACCGGGGTGGACATCGTCCTGGCGGTGGACAGGTACGCCCTGTGGGTCACGCTCGCGATCGTCTTCGTGATGGCGTTCGTCCCGGTCGTCAAGCAGATGCGCCTGGCCAGGGCCGAGGAGGCCGCGAGGGCGGCCGAGGCCGCCGGGACCGCCGGGGAGCGGTCCGGGAAATCCGCCGCCACCGGCGCCGAGGACGGCTCCGCCGCGACCCCCGCGGGCGGGGAGCTCGCCGGCGCCGAAGGCCCCGCACCCCGCGCCTGACGGGCGGAAACCCCCGGGGCACCCCTGTGACCAGCCGCGACGCCCGAACGCCCGACCGGTCCCGACCTGGTCACACACCCGGTGGCCTCACGCGACTAGGCTGGCGTTCGGCAATCGGACACCCCGGGCAAGCCGTCTGCGCTGGGTGCGTCACAAACACACTCAAGGAGATCCCGTCATGGGACAACGACACTTCGATCTGGTGGTCCTCGGCGCGGGGCCGGGTGGTTACGTGGCGGCCATCCGCGCCGCCCAGCTCGGCCTCAAGACCGCCGTCATCGAGGAGAAGTACTGGGGCGGCGTCTGCCTCAACGTGGGCTGCATCCCCTCCAAGGCGCTCCTGCGCAACGCCGAACTGGCCCACCTCTTCAACAACGAGGCCGACTTCTTCGGCATCAAGGTCGACGGCAAGGTCGAGTTCGACTACGGCAAGGCGCACAGCCGCAGCCGTGAGGTGGCCGACGGGCGCGTCAAGGGCGTCCACTTCCTCATGAAGAAGAACAAGATCACCGAGATCGACGGCCGCGGCACCTTCACCGACGACCACACGGTCGAGGTGCGCGGCGAAGACGGCTCCACCGAGACCGTCACCTTCGACCACGCCGTGATCGCGTCGGGCTCCTCCACCAAGCTGCTGCCCGGCACGGAGCTGTCCGAGCGGGTCGTCACCTACGAGCAGCAGATCCTCGACGAGAACCTGCCCGGGAGCATCGTCATCGCGGGCGCGGGCGCCATCGGCGTCGAGTTCGCGTACGTCCTGGCCAACTACGGCGTGGACGTCACGATCGTGGAGTTCCTGGACCGCCTCGTCCCCCTGGAGGACGAGGAGGTCTCCAAGGAGCTCGCCCGCGCGTACAAGAAGCTCGGCGTGAAGGTCATGACCTCCACCCGCGTGGAGTCGGTCGAGGACACCGGCGAGGGAGTCCGCGTCCACGTCACCGGCACCGACGACAAGAAGCAGACCCTGGAGGCCGACAAGCTCCTCCAGGCCATCGGCTTCGCCCCCAACGTCGAGGGATTCGGCCTCGACAAGACCGGCGTGGAGCTCACCGAGCGCGGCGCCGTCGCCATCGACGGCCGGGGCCGCACCAGCGTCCCGCACATCTTCGCGATCGGCGACGTCACCGCCAAGCTCATGCTGGCCCACACCGCCGAGGCCATGGGCATCGTCGCCGTCGAGACCATCGCGGGCGCGGAGACGCAGGAGATCGACTACAAGTTCATCCCCCGCGCCACCTACTGCCAGCCGCAGATCGCCAGCTTCGGCTACACCGAGAACGAGGCGCGCGAGGCCGGGTACGACGTCCAGGTCGCCAAGTTCCCGTTCATGGCCAACGGCAAGTCGCACGGGCTCGGCGACACCCGCGGCTTCGTCAAGGTGCTCTCCGACGCCAAGTACGGAGAGATCATCGGCGCCCACATGGTGGGTCCGGACGTCA
Source organism: Nocardiopsis sp. NPDC055824 (assembly GCF_053616335.1). NCBI lineage: Bacteria > Bacillati > Actinomycetota > Actinomycetes > Streptosporangiales > Nocardiopsidaceae > Nocardiopsis > Nocardiopsis sp. NPDC055824. Next base: position 4,875 of record NZ_JBSHDN010000200.1, on the reverse strand, counting down.
CCGAGCTGCTGCCCGAGCTGACCCTGGCCCAGCAGTGGGACCTGACCGTCCACGAGGTGTCGCGCAACATCCACGCGCACCCGACGCTCGGCGAGGCCGTCAAGGAGGCCGTGCACGGCCTCTCCGGGCACATGATCAACCTGTAGCCCCGCCCGCGGAGGTCCCCCGCCGCGCCCCCGGGCGGCGGCGGGGGGCCCTGCCGCGCGGTCAGCGGATCAGGTCGTCGACGACGTTGCCCAGTCCCACGCTCTCGTAGTGCGCGCGGGCCATCTCGATCTTGGTGAACACGTCCTCGTAGCCGGTCTGGACGCCGTCGTCGTCCACGTAGACCATGGCCCCGCTGATGTTGAAGAACGTGACCATGTGGTCGCAGTCCTCGGGGACCGCGAGCGTGTGGATCTCGCCCGGCGGCTCGTACACGAAGTGCCCGGCCTCGGCCACCCAGGGGTGCTCGTGGTAGTGCCACTTGCCCTCGATGACGTAGCCGAACACGGCCCCGGGGTGCCGGTGCCGGGACACGATCCCGGACGCGGTGACCTTGAGCAGGTTGCACCACTGGCCCGTGACGGTGTTGAGCATCAGCGGACGGAACCAGACGTTCGGCGCCTGCGGGACCCACATGCGCGGGTCCTCGGGGACCGCGGGGATCGCGATCTCGGCGGGGATGCCCGGCGACGGTGCGATGCGCACGGGCTCGTTGGCGGATGCGGCGTTCGGTGACACGGTGTCCTCCCTGCTGTGCCGTCCGGCCCTGGGGCCGGCGCGGCTCGGTGTGGCCGGTCCTGCTCTGCTGCGCCTGGTCGCGGCGCCTGCCGTTCTTCCTTCGTGGAAGGCACCTGAGGAGCTGTCCGCCCCGCCCCACCGGGTGACCGGTGACGGTGGGAGCTCCCCAGGGCGTCTGTGGGGCGCGGTCGCGGGGCCGCGCCGCCCCGTGGGGCGCGGGCGCGTGCGCCCGCGATCCGGTGGGTGGTCTTGTGGGGCCTGTGTGACCTGTGCGGCCGGTAGGGGCGGTGGGCCGTGGCCCGGTGGGCGCCCGTTCCCGGTCAGGCCGCCAGGTACCCCCCGTCCACGGGCACGACCGCGCCCGTCACGAACCCGGCGTCGGGTCCGCACAGGAAGTCCACGGCGCCCGCGACCTCGCTCGGACGCCCCCAGCGGCCCATCGGCGTCCGGTCGAGGATGCGCGCCTGGGCCTCGTCGTTCTCGCGGATCCCGGCGGTCAGGTCGGTGCTGATCCACCCCGGCGCGACCGCGTTGACGCGGATGCCCTCCGGCGCCCACGCGACGGCGAGCGACCGCGTGAGCTGCGAGATGCCGCCCTTGCTCGCGCTGTAGCCGGGCACCAGCGGTCCGCCGAAGTAGCTCAGCATCGACGCGATGTTGACCACGCACCCGCCCGAGGCGGCCAGCGCCGGGCGGGCCGCCACGCACGAGCGCATCACGGACGTCAGGTTGACCTCCACGACGCGCGCGAACACGGCCGGGTCGAACTCGTCGCCGCGCCGGATGATCCCGACCGCGTTGACCAGCGCGTCGATCTCCGGGAACCCGCCCAGGTAGTCCTCCAGGGCGTCGCCGCCGGTCACGTCGACCTCGGTGACCGCGGCACCCCCCCGGAGCGCCGGCGGGGCGTCGCCGGCCCGCAGTCCGCCGACGGCGACCCGGTCGCCGCGCTCGACGAACCGCTCCGCTATCGCCGCGCCGATACCGCTCGTGCCGCCGACGACGACGACCGTGCGGGGGCGGTGCGCGTCGCCCCGGCTCCCTGCGGGGCCCGGCTGCTGGCCTTCCATGGCTCCTCCGACTCTGCGGCCGGCGGGTGGCCGCCGGCGTGGGGTGTGGACTCGGTCTCTGGTTCTGGACGGGTGGTCCCCGGGGCACCGCCGAGGGGGGAGCCCCCGCGACAGCGGTCCACTGGGAGCCCGGTACCGCCGCGGGTGCCGGGTGTCTCTCGACGTCGATGTGGTTGTGGTCGGGTCGGGGCGGGCCGGGGCCGCCGGTCCCCGCCCGCCGGAGCCGCCGGCGTGGACGGCGCCGGCGGTTCGCGGGGGCCTACTCGGGCTCGGGGGCGACCAGGGCTTCGATCCAGTACTCGCGCGCCAGGGCGTCCACCCCCGCGGGCGAGACGCCGCGCAGGTGGACGACGGTGTCGTCGGTGCCCGCGATGCGCCCGTGGTTCTGGAGCTGGAGGATGTGGTACCGCTCGGGCACGAACCCGAGGACCACGTCCACGTCGAACCTGCCGCGCTCGTCGGGGGCGTCCCCCAGCCCCGGCTCGGCCTTGCCGATCGCCTGGAACCCGAGCCACCCCTGGTAGAGGAGCACCGCCAGGACCACCACGGCGATCCTGCGCAGGGTCGCGCTCCTGAGGGCCCTAGACCACGTCGACGGGGCTGTCCGAGTCGACACGGGCCCCACCCCCCGTCCCGGCCCCGCCGGAGAGCAGGTCGTTGATCCGGGCGACCTTGTCCCGGAACTCCGGGAGGTCCACCGCCTCGCGCCAGGTGCGCGGACGGGGGAGGTCCACCGTGACGATCTCCTGGACCGTGCTCGGCCTTCCGGAGAGGACCACCACCCGGTCGGAGAGGAACACCGCCTCGTCGATGTCGTGTGTCACGAAGAACACCGTCGGCCTCCGCTCCTCGAAGATCCGGGTCAGGTCCTCCTGGAGCCTGCGCCGGGTCTGCGCGTCGATGCTCGCGAACGGCTCGTCCATGAGCATCACCGCGGGCTCGTTCGCGAGGACCCGGGCGACGCCGAGCCGCTGCTGCATGCCGCCGGACAGCTCGTGCGGGTACTTGCGCTCGAACCCGCCCAGCCCGACCAGCTCCAGGTACTCCCGGCCCCGGCGCTCGCGCTCGGCGCGCGGCACGCCCTTCATGCGCAGGCCGAACACGGCGTTGCCGAGCACGGTCTTCCACGGGAAGAGGGCGTGGCTCTGGAACACCACCCCCCGGTCGGGCCCCGGGGCGGAGACCGGGCTCCCGTCCACCTCGACCACGCCGCCGGTGGGCTCGACGAAGCCCGCGACGGTGTTCAGGACCGTGGTCTTGCCACAGCCGCTGGGGCCGAGGACGGAGACGAACTCACCGCGCTCCACGGTGAAGGACACGTCGCCGATCGCGGTGACCTCCTCCCCCGAGTAGGCGTCGGTGTAGACCTTGTTCAGGTTCTCGATCACCAGTGCGGTCATCCGTCACCCTCCATGCTTCGCACCATCCCCCACCGTTCGACGGTGGCCTTCTCGAACGGCGCCAGGATGAGCGCGTCGAGCATGTACCAGAGGACCCCGAGCACGATCATGCCGAGGAAGACCTGGCTGACGTCGCCGACCCTGCGGGCGTCGAACATCATGAATCCGATACCGCTGGTGCCCACGATGATCTCCGCGGCCACGAGCGCGCGCCATCCGTAGCCGAGCCCGGTGCGGACACCGCTCGCGACCGCGGGCAGCGCCCCGGGGAGGATGACCTCCACGAACACCCGGACGCGGCCGGCGCCCAGGCTGCGGGCCGCGCGGACCAGCTCGCCCGGCACCTGCTCGACCCCCGCCACCACGCTGAGCATGAGCGGGAAGACGATCGTGTACACGATGACGAAGGTGACGGAGGTCAGGCTGAAGCCGAACCACACGATCACGATCGGCAGCCAGGCGATGTCCGCGATGGCCTGGAAGAACAGCAGGATCGGCCAGACGGCCTTGCGGACCCTCAGGGACATCGCGGTCAGGAACCCCATCGGCAGGCCGATGAGGAGGCCGAACCCGACGCCGTAGCCGAGCCGGGTCAGGGAGTCGGACAGGTAGCCGGGCAGGATGCCCTTGCGGAGCAGGTCGCCGACCTCGGCGACGACCCTGTCGGGGCCGACGAAGAAGGCGTCCGGGAAGACGCCGGCCTCGGCGACCAGCCACCACAGGGCCACGACGGGCACGAACGGCCCGAGGGTGCGGAACGCGCTGTTGCGGGACAGCCTGGCCCAGAACCGCCTGGCCAGGGGTGCGCGGCGGGGCCGCGGCCGGGCGCCCGGGGACGCGTTCCTCTCGCGGGTCGCGGTCATCGCGCACCTCCCGTCATGCCCCAGCGCTCGATGGTGCGCCTCTCCAGCGGTGCCAGGAGGAGCCGGTCCATGATCAGCCACAGGACGCCGATGACGACCATCGAGGCGATGATGACGTCCGTGGAGAAGGTCTTCTGGGCCAGGAAGAGCGCGTAACCGAGACCGGCGCTGCTCGCGATGATCTCGGCGGCCACCAGGCCGCGCCATCCGTAGCCGAGCCCGATCCTCAGGCCGCTGACGACGCTGGGCAGCGCCCCGGGCAGGAGCACCTCCCAGAACATCCGCCACCGGCTCGCGCCCATGGACCGGGCGGAGCGCAGCAGGGTCGCGGGGATGCGCCGGACCCCCAGCATCGTGTTGTAGGCCAGCGCGAAGAACATGGCGTTCCACACGATGAAGATGACGGCGCCGTCGCCGTAGCCCAGCCACAGGGTGGCGATGGGGATCCACGCGATCCCCGCCAGCGCCACGGAGAACCGCAGCAGCGGGGAGAAGAACGCGGACAGGGCCGGGCTGGCGCCGAGGGCGATGCCGAACGGGAGCCCGGTCGCCACGGCGATGGCGCTTCCCATGAGCACCCGGTACAGGCTCGCGCCGAGGTGCCTGGCGAGCTCACCGCTCGCCGCCATGTCGGCCAGGGCCGCGGCGACGTCGTCCACCTGCGGGAAGATCCGCCTGGGGACGCCGGTGAGCTCGACGGTCACGGCCCAGACGGCGACCAGGACCACGAACGGGAGTGTGAACCAGAGCGTCGCTCCGACGAACCCGGGCCCGGAGCCGCGTCGGGCCCTCCGGGCCGCCCGGCCGCCGGGCGCGGTG
>NZ_JBSHDN010000199.1:0-11701 GCF_053616335.1 Nocardiopsis sp. NPDC055824 | reverse complement strand
GGGCGGGCCGGCGGGGGCGGCCGGGGCCCCCGCCCCCGGCCCGGGCCCCGCAGCCCGGTTGCCCGGACCACTTGCGGGGCCCCCCCCCCCCGCGGGGGGCGGGGCCCCGACCGCGCGGACGCGGGGACGGGCCGCGGGACGGCCGCACGGGGTCCTCGCAGGTCAGTCCTCGGCGCGCACGTCGACGACCTCGCCGGCCGCGTCGAGGATCACCTCGTACTCCTGGCCGCCGGCGTCGAGCACCTCGGCGTCCCAGCCGTCCCAGCCGTCCTCGTCCTGGCGCTCGACCTCGACGGTGCGGGCGCCCTCGCCGACCGCCTCGGCGGCGTTCGCGGACACCGTTTCGCGGTCGGCCTCGGTCTGCCCGCCGGTGTTCTGCCACGGGGCCGGGCCGTCGTCGGTGTCCCGGAAGGCCAGCCCGTTGATGGTGTACACGTCGGCGTCGTCGCGGTCGTCGTCGGCCTCGTAGCGCACGCCCAGCGTCACCTCGGTGCCCTCCAGGCCGCGCAGCTCGTCCAGGAGCGGCTGGACGGTGCCGTTGCCGTCGAAGTCCTCCAACTCGGGGTCGGTCAGCAGCCACTCCTCGGGGCCGAAGTCGACCTCGACACCGGACACCGTCCAGTCGTCGGTGTCGTCGCCGTCGCCGTCGTCGTCACCGTCGGCGCGCAGCTCGCCCACGAGCTGCTCCAGGCCGTCCACCGACTGGGTCGAGGGGGGGTTCTGCTCCGACGCGTCCGCCCCGCTCGCCGAGGGGGCCGAACCGGAGGTCACGCCGGTGAGCTCGATCGAGTCGACCTGCTGCTCGGGGTCGTCCACCACGAGGTAGCCGATCGTGCCGACGGCCAGCAGCCCGGCCGCGGCGGCGGAGGAGAGGAGGATGACGGTGTTGCGCTGCATCGGCGTTTCCTTTGCTCGAAGGTTTCTACTGCCCCAAGCATGCGGCGGCAAGATGATGGAGTCCTGAAAGCCACCTGAAGAACGTCTTCATGTGGCTCTCAGGAACGGTTCAGCGGTTCCTGCCAAGGTAGGGGGACCACGGGCGGAGAGGACACGGCGTTGGCGATTCTGGTGGTGGAGGACGAGGAGGGCATCGTCTCCTTCGTGCGGCGGGGCCTGGAGACGGCCGGGTACCAGGTGCTCTCGGCCGCGGACGGGATCGACGGGCTGACGATGGCCCTGTCCCCCGACGTCGACCTGGTCGTCCTGGACCTGGGACTGCCCGGCATCCCGGGGGAGGAGGTGCTGCGCCGCCTGCGGCAGCGCCGCCCCTCGGTCCCCGTGATCGTGCTCACCGCCAAGGACGCGGTCAGCGATCGGGTGGCCAACCTCGACGCCGGGGCCGACGACTACATGGTCAAGCCCTTCAGCGTGAGCGAGCTCCTGGCCCGGGTCCGGGCTCGCCTGCGCACGGGCGGACAGGAGCGCGGCGACGTGCTGGCGGCCGGCGGCGTCGTGCTCGACCTCGGGGCCCGTACCGCCTCCGTCGACGGCCGGACCGTCAACCTGTCGACCCGCGAGTTCGGCGTCCTGGAGGTCCTCATCCGCAACCCCTCACAGGTGTTCTCCCAGCCCCAGCTGCTCGACCGCGTCTGGGGCTACGACTTCGACGGCGCCTCCAACGTGGTCGAGGTCTACGTCAGCCAGCTGCGCCGCAAGCTCGGCGCCGACCGCATCCAGACCGTCCGCGGCGCGGGCTACCGCCTCGCCGGGGGTACCCGGTGAGCCTCACCGGCCGCGTCGTCCTGCGGTCGCTGCTCGTCATGGCCCTCGTCATCGGCGGGGTCGCCCTGCTCACCTACGAACTCGTGCGCGTCTCGGGCCTGACCGACATCGACCGCCTGCTCCGGGAGGAGTCGGCGCTGGTCGGCGACGCCCTCGCCGACCAGGTCCCCGCCGCCGCGGGGCTCGACGGGGTGGTCTCGGGGCCCGAGGCGGAGCGCGCCGCACGTCAGGCGCTCGCCGTGCGCCCCAGCGGAGCCCGCCACGTGACGCTGGTGACCGCCAACGGGGCGCGCCTGCAGAGCACGGGAGGCCCCACCCGCGTCGCCGGGCTGATGCGCGGCGGCGACGCCCCCGCACCCGAGCCGGGGACGATCCGCACCCTCGACACCGACGCCGGCCCGGTCCGGGTGCTCGACACCGAGGTCGCCGACGGGGCCGGGGTCCCCCTCGCCGTCGTCACCGTCGTCGCCCCCCTCGACTCCACCCGCGACACGGCGGCCACGGTCCTGCTGCTCTCCGCCCTGGCCGGCGGGATCGGCGTCGTCGGCGGCGGCATCGCGCTGTGGCTGGTGGTGCGGCGCACCCTGTCGCCCGTGCGGGAGGTCTCCGAGGCGGCCAAGGCCATCTCCCCCTCCGACCTGGACACCCGCGTACCGGTGCCCGCGACCCGCGACGAGATCGCCGAACTGGCCACCGAGATCAACCAGATGCTCGTGCGCATCGAGCAGGCCGACACCAACCGGCGCCGCTACCTGGCCGCGATCTCGCACGAGGTGCGCACCCCCCTCGCCGTCGCGGAGGGGCACCTGGAACTGCTGGGCACGGCCGACGCGGCCGTCGTGCGCGCCGAACTCGACCGCCTGCGCCGGGTCCTGGAGGACCTCATGGCGGTCGCCCGGGGAGGCGACGAGATCGACGTCCGGGTGGAGGCGGTGTTCCTGCCCGACCTGTTCCACGCCGTGCGCGCCCGGCTGGACTCCCTGCCCTACGCCGGCGCGGTCACCCTGGAGGAGCCGCCGCCGGACGTCCTGCTCGGGGACCAGTCACGCCTGGAGCAGTGCCTGGCCAACCTGGTCGCGAACGCCGTCGACCACAACCCGGAGGGCACCCGCGCCACCGTGGCCGCCCGCGGCGAGGGCGACTCCCTCGTCCTCACGGTGTCCGACGACGGCCCGGGCATCGACCCCGCGCTGCTGCCCCACGTGTTCGAGCCCTTCGTGACCTCGCGGGACGAGGGCGCCGGCCGCATCTCCGGCCTCGGGCTGGCGGTCGTCAGCTCCCTGGTCCAGGCCCAGGGCGGCCGGGTGGGGATCGACAGCGGGCCCTCGGGCACCGGCGTCGCGATCACCCTGCCCAGGGCCACGGCCTGACCGTCGGCCGGCACGCCGCGGCGGCCCGGGGAGCGCAGTGCGTGCGGGAAGCGCCGGGACGCGCGGGGACGGGCCCGTGCGAAGGCATGCCGGACCGGGGCGGCGGGAGGGAAGGGAAAAGCCCCAGGCGCATGTCAGCAGAGGCGGCACTGGGGCGTTCCCCAGGACAGTAGCATCGGGCGATGTCCTCCGTCGAAGCAGACACCGACGCGGTCCTGAGCCTGGTCCCCGCCCCGCGCCTCGCGCCCTACCTGGCGCTGGCCGGGGGAGACCGCGGCCGCGCCCTCGCCCTGTACGAGTGGGGCGCGCGCGTGTCCGCGGCGGCCTTCGAGGACATCGCCCACCTGGAGGTCCTGCTCAGAGGGGGCATGGACAGGGTCCTGCGGGCCCACTTCCGGGAGGCCGAGCGGGGCATCCCCTGGTTCCTGCTCCCCGTTCCCGGCGGCGAGTACGTCGCCGAGGCGTCCGGCCGCGTCCGTGAGCGCCTCCGCCAGGAGGGGCGGGAGACGCGCGACCAGGTCGTCGCCGCGATGAGCTTCGGGTTCTGGTCCGGGATGCTCGGGCCCGGGTACGAGGAGCTGTGGCGGGCCTGCCTGCACCGGGCCTTCCCCGGGTCGTCCGGGAGGCGCGCGGAGGTGGCCGCCACCGCGGAGGGGGTCCGCCGGTTCCGCAACCGGATCGCCCACCACGACTCGGTGCTCGGCGTCGACTTCCCGTTCGAGGCCCGCCAGGTCGCGGAGCTGGCGGCGTTCGTCGACCCGGCCGCGGGGCGCTGGCTCCGAAGCCGCAGCCGGACCATGGACGTCTACGCGCAGCGCCCCGCCACGCCCGACGACACGCTGGTGGTCTCGGCCCCCGGCGCGCTGTTCCTCTACGAACGCTGCCGGGCCCACGTCACACGGGCGGGACAGGCCTTCGCCGGGGTCGACCGCATGGCCTTCCGCGTGGACGACATGATCGCCCCGGACCTCCCGCGGGTCCTCCTGCGCCGGGACAACGTGGAGTGGACCGAGCGCGGCGCGATCCGGCTGCGCCGCACCCGCGACCCCTGGGACCGCAGGATCGCCGAGGTCGTCGAGGACTCGCTCGTGACCGGGCGGGACGGGGGCCGGCGCCAGGTCTTCCTGCTGACCGGGCCGGACGAGCCCGGCCACCGCCGCCTGGCCGGGCCCCTCCCCGTGAACGGGGACGTGTCCGGGACCGCGGCGGCCGGGAAGGACGGTTCCGGCGGGGGCGGGGAGGGGCTCGCCGGGCGGCCCGTGCCGGAGTACGCCTACACCCGCCTCCACGCCCTGGAGACCGGCGCCGCCGGCTGACCCGGAAGGGCCCGGACACGCGGCCCCCCGGTCCGCACCGGGGCGTCGGACGCGGAAGCCCGGCGCCCCCTAGGATGTGGACCATTGGTCCGTTTGAAGCGGCGGGCCCGTCTCGCAGGGGGAGTGGAAGTGAGCCCACGCAGGGAGCGCGCCGACGCGCAGCGCAACAGGGAGGCGGTGCTCGCCGCCGCGGACCGGCTCTTCGCCGCGAGCACGAGCCCCGGCGGCGTGTCGATGGACGACGTCGCGACGGCCGCGGGCGTCGGCAAGGGCACGCTCTTCCGCAGGTTCGGCGACCGCGACGGCCTGATCCAGGCGCTCATGGAGAAACGGATCGCCCCCCTGCGCGAGGCCGTCGCCGAAGGGCCCGCGCCCCTCGGCCCCGACACGCCCGCGCGCGAGCGCGTTCCGGCGCTCATGGCCGCGCTGCTGCGGTTCAAACTCGACAACCGCCACCTGGCGCTGGCGCTGGAGACGGGCGGCGGGAACAGCCCCTACCGGGCGGGGCACTACACGTGGTGGCACACCCTCCTGCGGGACGCCGTGCGCGGGATCCCGGGCGCGCCCGACGCCGACTTCACCGCCCACGCGCTCCTGGCCGCCGTCCGCGCCGACCTGGTGGAGCACCTGGCCGGCGGGGAGGGGGCCCCGCCGGAGCGGCTGGAGGAGCGGCTGGAGGCGTACGTCGCCAAGGTGCTCGCCTGAGGCCCCTCCCCGGCGGGGCCCCGGCGGTCGGTGCCGGGGGCCGCGGGGGAGGGGCGCGGTGGGAGGGGAAGCTCCTATGGATGTCAGCCGAGGTCGGCGGACTCCCGCTCCGGGGCGGCCCCCTGCCCGCGCGCGGCACGGCGGCGCCGCACCCCGGCGATCACCGGGACCACGGCCGCCAGCAGCACCAGCGCGTACAGGGTGATCGAGATACCGCTGCCGACCAGGATCGACGGGTCGCCCGAGGAGGCGGCCAGCGCGCGGCGGAACTCGGTCTCCGCGATCGGGCCGAGCACGACGCCGATGAGCGCGGGGGCCACCGGGACGCCGAACGTCCGCATGGCCAGGCCGAGCAGCGTCACCCCCAGCAGCATCACCAGGTGCACCACCGACGTGTTGATCGCGTACACCGCCAGCACCGAGAACAGCGTGATGCCCGCGTACAGGTACGGCTTGGGCAGCTTCAGCAGCTTCGCCCACAGCGGCGCGAACGGCAGGTTGATGACCAGCAGCAGGACGCTGCCGATCAGCAGGCTCGCCAGGAGGGTCCACACCAGGTCGGCGTTGCGCTCGAACAGCACCGGCCCCGGCTGGAGGCCGTACTGCTGGAAGGCGGCCAGCATGATCGCGGCCGTCGCCGAGGTCGGCAGCCCGAGCCCCAGCAGCGGCACCATCGTGCCCGCCGCGCTGGAGTTGTTCGCGGCCTCCGGCCCGGCCACGCCCTCGATCGCTCCCCGGCCGAACTCGTTCGGCACGCCCCTGCGCTTCGCCCGGCGCGCCGCGAGCCTGCGCTCCAGGCCCAGGGACAGGAAGGTCGGGATCTCCGCGCCGCTGCCCGGGATCGGGCCGAACGTGCTGCCCAGGGCGGTGCCGCGCAGCCACGGCTTCCACGACCGGGCCCAGTCCCGGCGGCTCAGCCACGCGCGGCCGGTGCGGATCGCGGACAGGTCCGCCCCGGAACTGCCGCGCGCCGCCACGTACAGCACCTCGCCCAGGGCGAGCAGGCCCACGGTGACGACGACGATGTCGATCCCGTCCAGCATCGCCGACGACCCGAAGTCGAAGCGCGCGGCGCCGCTCTGGCCGTCGATGCCGACCATGCCGATGGCCAGGCCGATGAGCAGCGAGGCCAGCCCGCGCAGCACCGAGCCCGACACGACCGCGGCGACCGCGACGAACGAGAACACGGTCAGCGCGAAGTACTCGCCCGGACCGAAGTTCAGCGCCAGGGACACCATGACCGGGGCGAACAGGGCCACCACCAGCGTGCCGATGACGCTGGCCACGAACGAGCCGATGACCGCGGTTCCCAGGGCCTGCGCCGCCCGGCCCTTGAGCGCCATCTTGTGGCCCTCGTAGGTCGTGGCGATCGACGACGCCTGGCCGGGGGTGTTCAGCAGGATCGACGTGGTCGCCCCGCCGAACATGCCGCCGTAGTACACGCCCGCGAACAGGATCAGGGCGCTCGTCGGGTCGAGCCGGAACGTCACGGGCAGCAGCAGCGCCACCGCCATCGCCGAACCCAGGCCCGGCAGCACGCCCACGGCGGTGCCGAGCAGCACGCCGAGGAAGGCCCACATGAGGTTCATCGGCGTCAGCGCCGAGACCAACCCGTCGAGGAGGAGGGGAAGAGCGTCCATCAGAGCACCAACTCCAGGAAACCGCCGGGCAGGCTCAGCCCGAGCCCGAGCGAGAAGCCGACCTGCACGGCCGCGGACATCGACAGCGCCACCACGGCGTCACGCACGTGGGCGCGGGCGCCGAACGCGTAGGCCACCACCCAGAACAGCAGCGCCCCCGACAGCAGCCAGCCCACGTACTCCAGCACGGCGATGTGCACCACCAGCCCGGCCAGGATGAGCAGCACGGGGCGGCCCTCGAACCACGCGAGGCCGTTCCCGCCGGAGCCGGCGCCCGACCGGAGGTGGCGCAGGTTGACCGCGCTCAGGCACGCGGCGACCAGCAGCAGGAGGCCGCCGACCGCCCCGGGGAAGGCCGCCGGTCCGGGCCGGGTCACGTTGGGCGGCGCCTCGACGGTGAATGCGCCCCACAGACAGACGGCGCCCAGGGCCGCGACCAGGGCGGGGACGACCCACATGGTCGGTCCGCTCCACGGCGCGGTTTCCGGGTCCGGGGCCTCCGCGGCCTCCGCCCCGGCCTCCGGGGTCCCCGGCGCCGCAGCGGCCCCGTCCGCCCCGGTGGCGCCGGTTCCGGCGGACTCCCCGGTCACGGTCGCCGTCCCCGGTCCGGGGTCCCCGGCGGTCCCGGGGACCGACTGCTCGCTGTCGGTCGTCACAGCCCCAACTCCTCTACGGTCTCCTGCGTCACTGCCACCTCGGCGTCGAGGAACTCCTCGAACTCCTCACGCGACTGGAAGGTGTCGGTCCACCGGTTGCGCTCCAGGGTGTCCGCCCAGGCGTCCGAGGCCAACAGTTCCCGGACCAGCCCCTCCAGCCGGTCGGCCTCCTCCCCGGTGAGCCCGGGAGGGGCGATGACCCCGCGCCAGTTCGACATCTCCACGTCGTAGCCCTGCTCGGCGAGGGTCGGCACGTCCACCCCGTCCATCCGCTCGGGGGAGGAGACCGCGAGCGCGCGGAGCGGGCCGCCCTCGTCGACCTGGTCGCTGAAGTCGCCCAGCGTTCCGAAGCCGACCTCCGACGTCCCCGACAGCAGCGAGGTCAGGACCTCGCCGCCGCCCGAGTACGGCAGGTAGTTGATCTCCCCGGGGGCGATGTCCATGGACCGGGCCACCTGGGCGGCGAAGATCTGGTCCACACCGCCCATGGAACCGCCGGCGACCGGCAGCGTCCCCGACCGCTCGCGCCAGTCCCCGGCCAGGTCGTCCAGGGTCTCGTACGGGGAGCCGGCGGGGACGACGACGGCCAGGTACTCCGACGCCAGCTGCGCGATCGGGGTCGAGTCCTCCATCGTGTACAGCGAACCGGTGGTCTCCACCGCGCCGACCATGCCCAGGCCCGTCATCGTGAGGACGTTCGCCTGGCCCTCGCGGCCCGCGGTCTGCGCGAGGCCGATCGTGCCGCCCGCGCCCTCCGCGTTGCGTACCTCGACGTTGAAGCGCAGGTCCTCCTCGCGCAGCCCGTTCTGCATCTCCCGGGCCAGCGTGTCCCAGCCTCCGCCGGGTCCGGCGGGGGCGATCAGCAGGAGCTTCTCCTGCTGGCCGCTCCCCGACGCCGCGCTCTGCCGCACGTCGAACAGCGCCGTCCCCACGAGGAGGAGGGCGCACAGCCCGCCCCCCACGCGGAACAGCACGCCGCGATCGCGCATGGGTGCTCTCCTCTTCGGTCGTCCAGGGCGTCACAGGCCTCCCCGGCGCACCGGCGACGAGGAGATCCAGGCCACAGTGTGACCCGGGGCACGCCGATGTCAGATCTTTGTTAAAACTGGGGGCATATTGGTCGTATTGTTCGTGACACGCCCACCTGGGCGTTTGCCCGGCCGGGTCTCCGCACCCCGGCGAAGGCGACTGGAGGACACATGACCACGCTCCCCGCGCGCGGCCGCCTCTCGCTCACAGGTTCCCTGTTCATCGGCTACGTGCTCCTGCTGACGGTGGCCCTGGCCGCCGTCGGAACCCTCTGGGCGGTCCACCTCGACCGGGCCACCGACCGCCAGTACACCGAACGGGTCCTCGGCGTGGCCCGCTCCGTCGCCGTCATGCCCCAGGTCGTCGACGGCCTCCAGACCGCCGAGCCGAGCACCGTCCTCGACCCGCTCGCCGACCGGGTCGCCGCCGCGACCGACGCCGACTTCGTGGTCATCGCCTCCCCCGACGGCATCCGCCACACCCACCCCGACAAGGACCTCATAGGCCGGACCGTGTCCACCCCGCCGGGGCCGGCCGCCCGGGGCGAGGAGTGGACCGGCGTGGAGAACGGGACCCAGGGGCGCACCGTCCGGGCCAAGGTCCCCGTGTTCTCCGGGGGCGGCTCGGTCAACGGCGGAGACGCCGGGGGCGACGTGGTCGGCTACGTCTCCCTCGGCATACTCACCTCCAGCGCCGCCACCGAGGTACGCGCCTCCGTCCCGGCGATCCTCGGCATGGTCGCCGTGGTCCTGGTCCTCGGCGTGGGCGGGGCCTGGGCGCTCTCGCGCCAGGTCCGAACCAAGACCCACGGGCTCGAACCGGCCGACATCACCGCGCTCCTGGAGAGCCGGGAGGCCCTGCTCTACGCGGTCCGCGAGGGGGTCCTCGCGGTGGACGGCGCCGACCGCCTCGTCCTGGCCAACCTGCCCGCGCGCGACATGCTCGGCCTGCCCGACGACGCCGAGGGGCGCCACCTCGACGAACTCGGCCTGTCCGAACGGGTCCGCGACATCGTCTCCGGCGACGACCCGGGGGACGACCGGCTCCTGCTGGCCGGGAACCGCATCCTGGTCGCCAACCGCATGCCGGTCCAGGTGCGCGGCGAGGACGCGGGAGCGGTCGTCACCCTGCGGGACCGCACCGAGCTCGACCGGCTCACCGGGGAACTCGACGGAGCCCGCACCGTCACCCGGGGGCTGCGCGCCCAGACCCACGAGTTCGCCAACCGGGTGCACACCGTCGCGGGCCTGCTCGAACTCGGCGCCTACGACGAGGCCCGCGCCTACCTGGCGGACCTGTCCGCCACCCACACCCGCACCAGCACGGACATCTCCGAGCACGTCCGCGACCCCGCCGTGGCGGCCCTCACCATCGCCAAGTCGGCGCAGGCCTCCGAGATGGGGGTCGACCTGCGGCTCTCGCCCATGACGAGCGTCCCCGCCCTCGACAGGGAGGTACGCTCCGACGCACTGCTCGTCCTCGGGAACCTGGTCGACAACGCGCTCGACGCGGTGGCGTCCGCCCCCCACGGGTGGGTCGAGCTGATGGTGCGCCTGCACACCGCCGACAGCGGCCTGCCCCACGACCTGCTGGAGATCCGGGTGACCGACTCCGGCCAGGGGGTGGCCGACGACGTGGCGGAGGAGATCTTCCGGCTCGGGTTCACCACCAAGGCGTCCCGGGACGGCGGCACGCGCGGGCTCGGACTCGCGCTCGTGAAACAGGTGTGCGAGAGCAGAGAGGGAAGTGTCGAGATGGAGGCGCCCGACGCCGACGAGGGCGCGGTGTTCACCGCCTGCCTGCCCGTGCGGACAGCGGCGGTGGTGCCGTCGTGATCCGCGTGCTGGTCGTGGACGACGACGTGCGCGTGGCCCGCAACCACCAGGAGGTGGTGGAGTCGCAGCCCGGGTTCTCCGTGGTGGGGGTCGCGCACACCGCCGCGGCCGCCCTCACCCAGATCCACGGCCACCGGCCCGACCTGGTCCTGCTCGACCTGCACCTGCCCGACGCCTCCGGGATCTCGGTGATGCGCGCGCTGCGCGCGTCCGCGGCCGCCGCCGCGCCCCAGCAGACCGACTTCCTGATGATCACCGCGGTACGCGACATCGCGCAGGTCCGCTCGGCCCTGCACGGCGGGGCCGTGCACTACCTGCTCAAGCCGTTCCCGCTGAGCGCGCTGCGCGACCAGCTGGAGCGGTACGCGGTGGCGCGGCGGCAGATGGACGCCTTCGGGGAGGCCACCCAGCAGGACGTGGACCGGCTGTTCGGGCTGCTGCGGCCCCCGGCGGCCCGGTCGCTGCCCAAGGGGCTGACCTCGGCCACCGTCGACCTGGTCGCGGGGGTCCTCCGCGACGCGCCCGAGGAGGTGTCGGCCTCGGAGGTCGCCGAACGGGCGGGGGTGTCGCGGGTGACCGCGCGCCGCTACCTGGAGCACCTGTGCGCGGACGGCCGTGCCGAGCTGCGCATGCGCTACGGCTCGGCGGGCCGCCCGGAGCACCTCTACCGCTGGGTCGCCTGACCCTCCCCGGGCGCCTCGCCGCCGATGTGCTCCATCCAGGGACCGTTGGCCGTGAGCCAGTGCGGCACGAGCCTGACCGGGAAGGGGAGGTCGGTCTCGAAGACGTCCTCGCCGTGGACCTGGGCGGCCTCCTGGTAGACGCCGTCCTCCAGGCGCAGCTCCACCAGGCCGACCTTGTCCGCGAGCGCGTTGACGATCCAGTAGGACCGGATGCCGAACGCGGCGTACTCGTGCCGTTTGGTGTGGTTGTCGCGGAGCACGCTCTCCGGAGAGACGATCTCCACCGCAAGGAGCGGCGGCACGTCGAAGTACCCCTGTTCCGGAGGATCGTAGTCGAAGACCGCCAGGTCGGGGATGCGGTGGTGCGTTCGCTCGGCGTTGAGGTCGAGGCCGGGGTTCTCACCGGTCTCGAACTCGCCGCGGCAGAGATTGTTGAGATGCGTGGACAGGCGGTTCGCTGCCCGGAAGTGCTTGGACATGGGGGCCGGTGATACGTCAAGCCGCCCGTCGACCAGCTCGTACCGGCGCCCGTCGTCCGGTGTGTGCGCCAGGTCGTCCACGGTCAGACCTCGTTCGGGTACGTCCGGATGCCTGGTAGTCATAACCGCCAGTATCCGGCCCCACGCTCTGTTACCGGCGGGTTTCGCCGAAGAAGTCCGAAGGAGAGCGGAGCTTTCTCACGAAGGAGGGGCTTCCGCACCTGGGAACGCCGACCGCCGGGCCGGGGCGGTCCGTCCCCGCTCCC
>NZ_JBSHDN010000198.1:0-11746 GCF_053616335.1 Nocardiopsis sp. NPDC055824 | reverse complement strand
GGCCGGTGAGGGCCGGTCGGGCCCCGGTCCCCTCCCCCTGTCAGGGGGCGGGGCGGGCTACTGCCAGGAGGCCTCGAAGAACTTCTCCTGGGTCAGCGGGCTGACCTGGGGAGGGTTGACGTTCTCGGCGAAGGCGATGGACGGCGGGGAGCTGGAGAGGGGCAGACCGGGCAGGATCTCCATGATCTGCTCGTTCAGGTCCTGGTAGGCGGCGACGCGCTCCTCGTTGTCCGGGTTGCTGCTGGCCTCGGCCATGGCGTCGAACAGCTCGGGCTCGTCCATGCCCCAGGCGTCGTTCTGGGTCGAGAACCAGGTGCCGATGAAGTTGTAGGCGTCGTTGTAGTCGCCGGTCCAGCCGAGCAGGTACATCGAGCAGTTCCCGCTGTCGGTCTGCGGGACGTACTCGGTCCACTCGAAGGACTTGGCCTCGACCGTGACGCCGACCTCCTCCAGGTCCGAGACGATGACGTCGAAGATGTCGCGCGGCGCGGGCATGTAGGGGCGGGTGACCTCCGTGGGGTAGCAGAAGTCGACCTCCAGGTCCTCCTGCCCCGCGTCGGCGAGCATCTCCCTGGCCAGGTCCGGGTCGTAGTCGTAGGTCTGGACGTCGGGGGACCAGCCGTCGAGGGTGTCGGGGTGGAACTGGGTCGCCACCTCGCCGCCCTCGGGGAGGATGGTGTCGACGATGCGCTGGCGGTTGACCGCGTGCGAGAGCGCCTGCCGGACCTCCAGGTCGGCGAGGGCCTCGTTGGTCTCCTGCTGGTAGGCCAGGTAGAGGACGTTGAACACGTCCCGGGTGGGCACCTGGAATCCGGCCTCCTCCAGGGGCTCCACGTCGGCGGGGGCGACGAGGTCGTAGCCGTGGATGTCCCCGGCCTCCAGCGCCTGGCGGCGGGCGGTCTCGTCCGGGATGGCCCGCAGGATCATGGTCTCGAAGCCGGCCTCCGTGCCCCAGTAGTCGCCGAAGCGGGAGAGGGTGACCTCGGCCTGGTCGCGGTTCCACTCCTCCACGGTGAACGGGCCGGTGCCGGCGACGGTGCCCACGTTCTGGGTGTAGTCGGGCAGCGAGTAGTTGCCCTCCTCCCCGGTGATCTCCTCGTCGGCGATGGCCTCCAGCGTGGTGGGGCTCATGATGCCGAACGCGGCGAGGCTGAACCCGCCGGGGAAGATCGAGGAGTACTCCGAGATCGTGATGACCGCGGTCAGGTCGTCCTCGGCCTCACAGGAGACGTAGCGGGACTCGGGGGTGTCCTCGCTCTCGTTCTCCGCGAAACCGCCGAAGACCGTCTGCCAGTAGTACGAGTTGTTGGAACTCTGCCAGGCGCCGGTCAGATTGTGCCACCGGTCGAAGTTGGCGCACACCGCCTCGGCGGTCAATTCGTCGCCGTCGTGGAACTGCACGTTGTCGCGGAGGTTGAAGGTCCAGACGGTTCCGTCTTCCGACTGTTCCCAGGTCTCGGCGAGTCCGCCGACGATCTCGCTCCCACCTGATTCGTGGTCGAGAAGGGTTTCGAAGACCTGGCGGCTGTAACGGAAGGTTTCCCCGTCACTGGTGAGGAAGGGGTCGAGGGTCCTGATGTCGCCTGCGGAGGCGAAGACGAACGGGGCGGATTCGTCTGTGCCGCCGCCCTCGCGCGTGCTCTCCGCGCACGCTGTCGCCACCAGCGTGAGCGCCGCCGCGGTGGCCACGAGGGCCAGCGGCTTTCGGGAAGACTTCGTGAACATGGTCCACCTCAATGTGGGGCGGGGGTATGAGGCCCGAGATCGATTGAGTGGACCCTAGACCGGGGGGAGACCGGCAGGGAAGGTAGACGGCTGGGTATTAATACAACCGTTTCAGATCTGTGCCGTGATCCATAGGCGCGTTTTGGCGTGCGCGCTGTCCAACGGACACCCATTACCACGGGAGGCCGCCGTGACGACACCCGTCCCGCTTTCCCCGGGGCTCCCGTGGAATTGCGGAACGCATTAACCGATCATCGGATGAATTAACGTATGCGACACGAAGTCCGCATCGGGACGTTGGTCCCCGATACTCGGACGCCCCCTCGGCAGCCCTATGATCTCCGGATGACCACACCCCTTGACGACGCGGCCCTGACCGCGTTCCTCGAAGGCCAGGAGACCGCCTGGCTCGCCGAGCAGCTCATGCTGATCGCCGACGAGGACCCCATCACCAGGATCCGGCTGACCGGGGCCGCCGGCTCCGAGAGCGCCGTGGACGACGCCCGCGCGGCCGTCCTCTCCGCGGTCGCCGACCACCGCCCGGATGAGGCCGCCGAGGACTCCGACGACGACGCCCTGCACCGGGTGCTCGACCTGCTCGACGACCTCGCCGACTACGGTTTCGAGGACGAGACCTCCGACATCGCCGACGAGGCGCGCGAGATCTACCTGACCCGCCACGGGGAGGACGACAGCGAGCACCTGGCGCGCCTGCACTCCCTCGCGGACGCCGAGGACGAGGAGTAGGAGGCCCCGGAGCGGGGCGGGGGCCCGTGCGCCCCGGCCCCGCTCCCCCGGCCCCGCGGGCGGGTCCTCCCGCCCGTCAGGCGTCCGCCGCCCGCATGCACTCGCCGACGTACTCCAGCGCCTGCTCCGTGAGGGTGTCGACGTCGCTCCGCACGTCGAACTCGCGGCCGGGCTCGTCCGGGCCCAGCCTCTCCAGGGTGGCCAGCTGCGACTCCAGCAGGGCGGGCGGCATGAAGTGGTCGGCCCTGGCCGCCATCCGCTCCAGGATCACCTCGGCGGGCCCCTGCATGTGCAGGAAGCACACCCCGGGCGCCCCTTCGCGCAGGACGTCGCGGTACTCGCGCCTGAGCGCCGAACACGCCATCACCGTCGACTCCCCGAGGGCGTCGTGCGCCGAGATCCACGCCGCCAGGTCGCGCAGCCAGGGCCACCGGTCGTCGTCCGTCAGGGGGACGCCGGCCGCCATCTTCTCGATGTTGGCCCTGGGGTGGAAGGCGTCCGCCTCGGCGAACGGCAGACCGAGGCGCTTCGCCACGTACTCGGCGACGGTGGTCTTGCCGCTTCCGGCGACGCCCATGAAGACAAAGTGCATGGTCTCTCCGTGTCCTGGTGCTCCTGCGGGGACGCAAGCGCCACCACTAATAGTGATATCAATCAATCCGGCTAGGCTTCAGGCTGGAACCCGGCCGGTTGTGGCCGGACCGGACGAGCGCGGAGCACAGGGAGCACGATGGGCACCGACCACCGCACGCTGCACAACCGGGTGCTGGCGGTCCTCGGGCCCGCGATCGCCGCGGACGAGTACGCGACCGGCCACACGTTCACGCTCCAGGGGCTCGAGCAGGACTTCGGGGTCTCCCGGACCGTGGCGCGCGAGGCCGTACGCGTCCTGGAGTCGATGCGCCTCGTGGTCAGCCGCCCGCGCACCGGGATCCGGGTGCGGCCCCGGCGCGACTGGAGCGTCTTCGACCCCCAGCTGATCCGCTGGCGCCTGGCCGGTCCGGGACGTATGGAGCAGCTGCGCTCGCTCAACGAGCTGCGCGCCGCCGTCGAGCCCGGGGCCGCCGCGCTCGCCGCCGCGCGGGGCGGCGAGGAGGAGCGGGCCCAGCTGGTGGTGGTGGCCGACCAGATGGTCCTCACCGGTCGGGCCGGGGACCTCGCGACCTTCCTCGAGCTCGACATCACCTTCCACCGCCGCATCCTGGAGCTCTCCGAGAACGAGATGCTCGTCGGGCTGGCGCAGGTGGTGGCCGAGGTCCTCGTCGGCCGGACCTCCTACGACCTGATGCCGCGCAACCCGCGCCCGGAGGCGCTGCGGCTGCACAAGACCGTCGCCCAGGCCATCCGGGACGGCCTCCCCGACGTGGCCGAGGCCGCGATGCGGTCCATCGTCACCGAGGTCTCGGACGCCCTGGAGCACGACCCGAAGGCGTACCCGGCCCCCTGAGGGGCGGGCGGGCCGGAGCCCGCCCGCCCGCGCGTCACAGCACCAGGCTGAGCCCGAAGGCGAGACCGAACCCGATGAAGCCGATGAGGGTCTCCATGACGGTCCAGGTCTTGAGCGTGGTCTTGACGTCCATGCCGAGGAAGCGCCCGACCAGCCAGAAGCCGGAGTCGTTGACGTGCGACAGGGCCGTGGCGCCCGAGGCGATCGCGATGACGATCAGCGCCAGGTCGATGGAGGTCAGCCCCGGCGCCGCCTGCACGGCCGGGGCGATGAGCCCCGCGGCGGTGGTGATGGCGACGGTCGCCGACCCCTGCGCGACGCGGAGGGCGAGGGCGATGACGAAGGCGGCGACGATCACCGGCAGGCCCGTGGCCTCCAGCGAGCCGGCCAGCGCGTCGCCGATGCCGCTGGTGCGCAGCACCATGCCGAACATGCCGCCGGCGCCGGTGATGAGGATGATGGCGCAGACGGGGCCGAGCGCCCCTCCGACGATCTCCTCGACCCTCTGACGGGTGAAGCGGCCCCGGCGGAGCACCGTCATGGCGACGAGCACGGTGATGAGCAGGGCGATCGGGGTCTGGCCGATCAGCTGGAAGGCTTGTACCCACAGGGCGTCCGCGGCAACGGTACCGGTGGCGGCGAAGGCGGAGACGCCGGTGTTGGCGAAGATCAGCACCATCGGCAGCAGGAGGATGCCCAGGACCGTGGCCAGGTGCGGCGGGTCGTCGTGCTTGACGGTGCCGTCGGACATGACGTCGTCGGGGACCGGGATCTCGAAGCGCTTGCCCGCCCAGAGCCCGTACAGGTAGCTGGAGAGGTACCAGGTCGGGATCGCCAGGAGGAGGCCGACCAGCAGGGTCAGGCCCATGTCCGCGCCGACCTCCACGGCGGCGGTCACCGGGCCGGGGTGCGGGGGCACGAAGGCGTGCATGACCGCGAAGGCGCCCGCGGTGGGCAGGGTGTAGGTCAGGACCGACCCGCCGACGCGCCGGGCCACGCTGAAGACGATCGGCAGCATGACGATGAGGCCGACGTCGAAGAACAGCGGGAAGCCGAACAGCAGCGAGGACACACCGAGGGCGAGCGGGGCGCGCTTCTCCCCGAAGAGCCTGATGAGCGCCCCCGCCAGCACCGCGGCGCCGCCGGTGATCTCCAGCAGGCGCCCGATCATGACGCCGAGGCCGACCAGGAGGGCGACGTTGGCGAGCGTGCCACCGAAGCCGTCCAGGAGGGTCGGCATGACCCCGGAGACCGGGATGCCGGCGGCGAGGGCGGTCAGGACGCTGACCAGGACGAGCGCGATGAACGCGTGCATCCTGAAGCGGATGATGAGGAACAGCAGGAGCGCGATGGCGCCCGCCGCGATCCCGAGGAGCGGACCCGTCCCGTAGACGGGCTCGAAGTTCTCCACGACGGAGCCTTCCAGTGGACTGATGGGGTGGCACACGACCGCAGCATGAAACGGCCTTGACCTGCGCTTGAAACAGGTCTCGGCAATGGTAATACCATTTGTGAGCTTCTGTGAACCACCCGTGCGGTTCTGTTACTCCCGCGAGACACACGTCACCCCGCCCGCGGACCCTCCCCGCCCGCCCGGGTGGGAGCACACCCCCTCCCGGAAGCCCCGCCGCACGGCGAACCCTTGCCAAACTCCCCCCGCCCGGGTAGGAGTTCCTGGCCGGGACGCCCCCGATTCGCCCGGACAAACCGCCATTCCCCATCCCCACCGGGACGAACCTCCCCGAAGGTCCGGTGACATGCCCGCATTGCGGGCCGCCCGAAAACGGTGGCCGCACAGACGGGGACGGCGGCGCCCCACCCCGGGACCCCACCCCGGCCAGGCGTCCGATTCCATTGACAGCATCCTGTCGAAATGACAGCATGTTGTCATGAGTGCAGAGAACAGGAAGACCGTTCACCTCGCCGTCTACGACGACCTCGCCGACTGGGAGATCGGCCACGCGGTGGCCACCATCCGCGGTGGCGAATGGCAGCACGACCCGGGCCGCTACGACGTGGTCACCGTCGGCCTCAGCGGCGCGCCCGTCACGACCATGGGCGGGATCACGGTCCTCCCCGACCTCGCGCTGCCCCAGCTGGTGCCCTCCGCCAGCTCCATGCTGATCCTGCCCGGCGCCTCGGGCTGGGACGCCGACCCGGAGGCGCTCGCGCCCTTCGCGTCCGCCGCGGGGATCTTCCTCGACGCCGGGGTGCCGGTCGCCGCCATCTGCGGCGCCACCGCAGGGCTCGCCCGCGAGGGCCTGCTCGACTACCGCGACCACACCAGCGCCGCGCCCGAGTACCTTCTCGGCACCGGATACGCGGGCACCGGCCGCTACCGCTCCGAGCTCACCGTCTCCGACGGCGGCCTCATCACGGCCGGTCCCACCGCGCCCCTCGAGTTCGCCCGCGCGATCTTCGCCGCCCTCCACCTCTTCACGCCCCGCGTCCTCGACGCCTGGTACAGGCTGCACGCCCGGCACGACCCCGACGCCTACCACGTCCTGCTGGAGGGGTCCTGAGCATGGCGTCGACCGCCGACAGACACTCCGAGCTGTTCACCGGCACGGCGCTCACCGTCTTCCGCCTCAACGGGCAGCTCCTCTCGGTGGCGGAGGAACTGGCCCGCTCGGCCGGTCTGACCGCGGCCCGCTGGCAGGTGCTCGGCGCCGTGACCGACGAGCCCCTGCCGGTGTCGGCGGTGGCCCGCAGGTTCGGCACCACCCGGCAGAGCGTCCAGCGCATCGCCGACCTGCTGGTGGAGAGGAGGCTGGCCGAGTACCGCCCCAACCCGGCGCACAGCCGGGCCAAGCTGCTCGCGCCCACCGAGGAGGGCCTGGAGGCCCTGCGGCGGATCGACCCGGACCACGGCAGGGTCGCCGACGCCCTGGTCGCCGAACTGGGGGAGGACGGCGCCGAGCGCGCCCTGGAGTCCCTGCACCGGCTCTCCCGGGCCCTGGACCGGCTCGGGGAGGGGTGAGGGCGGGGCAGTATCGTCCCTTCCACGGCCCGTCCGGCGCGCCCCGCCGGGCCGGCCCGCCGTCCGTGCCCCGGGTGCCGCGCGCCCGGGGCACGCCTCCGTCCCCGCGGACCGGGGGCGCCGCACCCAGCCGAAGGAAGCCGCCATGATCGACCTGCGCTCCGACACCCTCACCCGCCCCACCCCCGCCATGCGCCGGGCCATCGCCGAGGCGGAGGTCGGCGACGACGTGTGGGGGGAGGACCCGACCGTCCGAGCCCTGGAGGAGGAGACCGCGGACCTGCTCGGCAAGGAGGCCGCGCTGTACGTGCCCTCGGGGCACATGGCCAACCAGCTGGGCCTGTACGTGTCCACCCGCAGCGGCGACGAGGTCTGGGCACACGAGCACCACCACCTCATCGGCGACGAGCAGGGCGCCACCGCGGTGCTGGCCCGCGCCCTCCCCCGGCTGTACTCCGACGGGATCTTCCCCACCGACGAACTGCTGGAGTCGTGGATCGCCGGCCGCGGCGACGTCCACCGGGCCGAGCCCGCCCTGGTGTGGCTGGAGAACACGTTCACCGGGCGGGTGGTCCCGCTCGCCGAGCAGGCACGGGTGACGGGGTTCGCGCACCGGCACGGGCTGCGCGCCCACCTGGACGGCGCCCGGCTGTGGAACGCGGCCGCCTTTCTCGGCACGGCCCCCTCCGCGGTCGCCGACGGGTTCGACACCGTCTCCGTGTGCTTCTCCAAGGGGCTGGGCGCCCCGGTGGGATCGGCCCTGGCCGGCGACGCCGACACGGTGGCGCGCGCCCGGCGCGGGCGCAAGCTGCTCGGCGCGGGGATGCGCCAGGCGGGCGTCATCGCCGCCGGGGCTCTGTACGCGCTGCGCCACCACAGGGAGCGGATGGCCGAGGACCACGAGCGGGCCGCCGTCCTGGCCGCGCGGATCACCGAGCTGTCCGGGCTGCCCGCCCTGGCGCAGACCAACATGGTGCTGGTGCGGACCCCGGCCGGGGAGGCCCGCCGGTACGCCGAGGCCTTCTCGCGCCACGGTGTCACGGGGCTGGGCAGCGGCGCGTCGATCCGCCTCGTGGTGCACCTGGAGATCACCGACCGCGACGTCGAGGACGCGGCCCGGAGGATCGCCGAGGCCGTCGAGGAGCTGTGACCTCACCCTCGGCCCAGGTCGGGGCGGGACGGGCGGCTACACTGGCCCGATCCCGCATGCCGCCGGACGACCGTTCCCCTGCCGGGCATCACATCGCGTAGTAGCATTTCGCGTATGACATTGTCGTACTAGAGAGTGGTAGCACCTCAATGCCGGGAAGAATCCAGTCGATCGAACGCGCGGCGGCCATCCTCCGGATCCTGGCCACCGGCGCCCGGGGGCTGAGCCTGGCGGAGATCTCCCGGTCACTGGAGCTGCCCAAGGGCACCGCCCTCGGGATCCTGCGCACCCTCCAGCACGTGGGGTTCGTCGAGCAGGACCCCGAGTCCGGCCGCTACCGCCTGGGCGGGGGCATGCTCAGCCTGGGCACCCGCTACCTGGACGGCAACGAGCTGCGCACCCGGGCCCTGAACTGGGCCGACAGCCTGGCCTCCCGCAGCGGTGAGAGCGTGCGCATCGGCACCCTGCACAAGCACCAGGTGCTGGTGGTGCACCACGTGTTCCGCCCGGACGCCTCGCGCCAGACGCTCGACGTGGGCACCCTGCTCCCCCTGCACGCCACCGCCATCGGCCGGGTGCTGATGGCCTTCGACCCCCTGGCCGTGCCCGAGGAGGACGCGGACGCCGTCGAGGCGGGCGGGGCGGTGACCCTGCCGTCGTTCACCCGGCACACCGTGACCTCCCCCGCCGTCCTGGAGCGGCTGCTGGACGAGGTCCGCGAGAACGGCTGGGCCTGGGAGGTCGAGGAACTCGTCGACGGAGAGGTGTCGATCGCCGCGCCCATCCGCGACCGGCGCGGCACCACGGTCGGCGCCATAGGCGTCCGCGGCGCCGTCGAGCGCCTGCGCGGCGAGGAGGGCCGGCCCGACATGGAGCAGGTCTCGTACGTGCGCGACGCCGCGAGGGCCATCTCGCGGGACCTGGGCGTCACCCCGTACTGAGCGCGTCCCGCCGCGCCCCGGCCCGGCCGCCCCGCGCCGGTTCCGCGCGGTGGCTTCCGTGAGCCGCCCCTTCCCTGGCACCGTTGCCCGGCAGGCTGCGTGACCCACGCGACACGATTGCGTCACACGGCCTTGACATGGGAAGGAAGAACGGATGAAACTAACGCCTACCCATGCGTCAATGTCGTACAACGTGCGGGGATAACCCGTGTGCGTGTGTGTCCGGCCCCCATCCCGAGCCCTCCACCTTGAAGGCGAGCAACCGATGAGTCAGCAGTACGTCGCCGCGATCGACCAGGGCACCACGTCGAGCCGCTGCATCCTCTTCGACCGGGACGGACGCATCGTCTCCGTCGACCAACGCGAGCACAGGCAGATCTTCCCCCAACCGGGGTGGGTCGAGCACGACGCCGAGGAGATCTGGACCAACGTCGAGGTGGTCGTCCAGGAGGCCCTGGAGAAGAGCGACATCACGCCCGACCAGGTCGCCGCCGTCGGCATCACCAACCAGCGCGAGACCACCGTGGTGTGGGACCGGGAGACCGGCAAGCCCGTCCACAACGCCATCGTCTGGCAGGACACCCGCACCGACGACCTGATCCGCGCACTGGCCGCGGACGGCGGCCAGGACCGGTTCCGCGAGAGGTCCGGCCTTCCGCTGGCCACCTACTTCTCCGGCCCCAAGCTGCGCTGGCTGCTCGACAACGTGGACGGGCTCCGCGAACGGGCCGAACGGGGCGAGGTCCTGTTCGGCACCATGGACACCTGGATCATCTGGAACCTGACCGGCCGCCACGTCACCGACGTGACCAACGCGAGCCGCACCATGCTCATGAACCTGGCCACCCTGGAGTGGGACCCCGAGATCCTCGACGCACTGGGCATCCCGGCGGCCGTGCTGCCGGAGATCCGCTCGTCCTCGGAGGTCTACGGCGAGGCCCGCGGCTACCTGGAGGGCACCCCCGTCGCGTCCGCTCTCGGCGACCAGCACGCCGCCCTGTTCGGCCAGACCTGCTTCGACCCGGGCGACGTCAAGGGCACCTACGGCACCGGCACGTTCCTGGTCATGAACACCGGCACCGAGCCGGTGACCTCACAGAACGGCCTGCTCACCACGCTCGGCTACAAGCTCGGCGACGAACCGGCCGTGTACGCCCTGGAGGGCTCGATCGCGGTCACGGGGTCGCTGGTGCAGTGGCTGCGCGACAACCTCGGCCTGATCTCGACCGCTCCGGAGATCGAGACGCTGGCCCGCACCGTGGACGACAACGGCGGCTGCTACATCGTGCCGGCGTTCTCCGGCCTGTTCGCCCCGCACTGGCGCAGCGACGCCCGGGGCGTGATGGCGGGCCTGACCGGGTACGTCACCAAGGGCCACATCGCGCGCGCCGTCCTGGAGGCCACCGCGTGGCAGACCCGCGAGGTCGTCGACGCGATGAACGCCGACTCGCGGATCGACCTGACGACGCTCAAGGTGGACGGCGGCATGACCGCCGACAACCTGCTCATGCAGATCCTGTCCGACGTCCTGGACGCCGAGGTCGTACGGCCGATGGTCGCCGAGACCACCTGTCTCGGCGCCGCCTACGCCGCGGGGCTGGCGGTGGGCTACTGGCCCGACGTGGAGACTCTGCGCGCCAACTGGCACAAGGCGGCCGAGTGGAACCCGGAGATGGAGCCCGCCGTCCGCGATCGCGAATACCACAACTGGAACAAGGCCGTGCGACGCACCCTGGACTGGGTCGAGCACGAGGAAGCGTAGGCCGGGGCAGGGCCCCGTCCGAACGACCGCCGCCCAGGGGCGCCACGGCTGCCACCTGCTCCCCTGGGAGGCGGTACAGGGGGCGCGACCGCGCCCCCGTCCCATCTCCATCCTGTGACGGGTGTGTCTGATTATGCCCGCGTCCGGCGTGCGGTCGCGCCCCGCGAGCACACCTGACCTCCCGTGACCCGGCTGCCCCTCACCGGGGCGGAGGTCCTCCATGGTGTACCTGGCAGAGTTCGTCGGAACGGCGATCCTCATCCTGCTCGGCGGCGGTGTCGTCGCCGGAGTCTCCCTCGCCCGATCGAAGGCCCTCAACGGGGGCTGGATCGTGGTCACGTTCGGCTGGGGCATGGCGGTCGCGATGGCCGTCTACGTCGTCGGTTCCACGAGCGGCGCGCACATCAACCCCGCGGTGACCCTCGGCCTGGCCAGCATCGGCGAGTTCGCCTGGGCCCAGGTGCCCGGCTACATGCTGGCCCAGCTGGGCGGCGCGTTCACCGGCGCCGTCCTGGTCTACCTGGCCTACTTCGCGCACTGGAAGGTGACCGACGACCCGGAGGCCAAGCTGGGCGTGTTCAGCACCTCCCCCGGCGTGCGCAACCCGGTCGCCAACCTCGTCACCGAGATCATCGGCACCGCGATGCTGCTCCTGGGCGTGCTCGGGATCGGCGCGAACTCGGGCTTCGTCTCCGAGGGGGACGTGGACCTGGGCGGCCTGTTCACCAACGGCATCGCGCCGCTGATGATCGGCCTGCTCGTGCTCGCGATCGGCCTGTCCCTGGGCGGGCCGACGGGCTACGCCATCAACCCCGCCCGCGACCTGGGTCCGCGCCTGGCGCACGCGCTGCTGCCGATCCCGGGCAAGGGCGGATCGGACTGGGGCTACTCCTGGATCCCGGTCGTCGGCCCGCTCGTGGGCGGTGTGATCGGCGCGTGGATCTGGAAGCTGACCGGGTTCGGGGTCTGACCGCCCCGGCCCGCGGTGGAACGG
>NZ_JBSHDN010000197.1:0-11835 GCF_053616335.1 Nocardiopsis sp. NPDC055824 | reverse complement strand
ACCCCACATCCACCCGCCCCGGGTGGGTGTGGCCACCTCCCGCCGCCGTGGCCAGCGCGGGGGGTCTGACCGGCGGGGTGGGGGGCCGGGGCCGGGGGGGGGAGGCCGGGCCCGGACCGCCGTCCGCGCGTGCCGGTTCCGGCCCCTCAGCGCATGCCCGACACCAGCCGGCCCAGGCTCCGCAGCCTCGCCAGGCTCGCCTCGTAGCGGGCGCCGACGGCGAGGAGGAGCAGGCCCACGACCGCGAACGGCACCCAGTTCGGCGCGAGCCGGGCCAGGTCCCACAGGGGCGGCCCGAACGCCCGCGCCGACGTGGCCACCAGCACCAGCCCTCCCAGGGCCAGGGGCGCCCGGAGCCGGCCCGCCAGCCCCCACACGGTGACGGCCACCCCGAGCACCAGCACGGCCGGCACCCGCCACGCCATGCCGTCCCCGGTGAGCACCAGGACCACCGTCGGCAGGAACAACAGCGCCAGACCGCCGCCGTAGGCGGCCCAGCTCGACGGCGGGGCGGGCGCCCTGCGGCTCCACTCCCAGCCGATGACCAGGGCGGCGAACGCCGGCGGCGCCGTGTACGCCTCGGGCACCGTCACGTCCCACGCCGCGAGCGCGGTCCACAGGGCGGCGAACATCAGCAGGCCGCCGACCACCGCGAACCCCGACCGGCCGGGCCGCACGGCGGTGGCCGACGCGATCACGCCGACCAGGGCCAGCGCGAGCGCCACCAGTTCCGGCCGCGCCCCCGCGCCGAGGGAGACGGCCAGCGCCAGCACCGCCCACAGGCACGCGGGGACCTCCGCGGCGGGCACCAGCGCCCCGCGCAGCCTCGGCACGACCGCGGCCACGGCGGCGACCAGGGCGATGGGCGCCAGCGCCGCGTACTCCGCCGGCGCGTCCAGGGCCAGGGGCAGGGCGAGGGCGAACGCGCCGGTGAGGGCCGTGGCGGCCGCGGTGCCGCCCAGGGCCGGGACGGGCGTCCGCGCCAGTGCGGCGGCCACCGACGCGACCACCGCGGCGGCCATCAGCGCGGCCGCGACCGTGTGCTCCTCGGCGAGCGCCCAGCCCAGCCCCAGCGCCAGGGTGAGGAGGCCGGTCAGCCCCGGCAGCGGGCTCGTGCGCCCGTCCCGCAGCAGCGCGGACCACACCACGAGAGCGGATCCCACAGCCAGCACCCACAGCAGGGCGAGGAGGAACGGCGCGCCGGCGACCACGGGCAGCGGGGCCAGCGCGGGCGGCGCGACCAGGGCGACGGCGTGCGGCGTCCACCTGCGGGCCAGCACGGCGACCGCGCCGACGGAGAGCAGCCCGGACACCAGGACCCCGGCGACCGCCGCCGCGGCGACCGGTCCCGGCAGCGGGGCGAGGCCGAGGACGGCGTACGCGGGGTCCGTCAGGGCCGGGAGCGGGGCCGTCCCCGGGGGGTACGCCCGGGAGGCCGCGGCGAGCGCGGGCAGCGACCGGGGACCGGCCACGAGCGGGACGGCCCCCAGCAGCAGGAGCCCGAGCAGGGTGAGGGGCGCCGCCCGGAGCGCGGGCCGCGGCACGGGGCCGAGGGCCGGCCGGGGCGCCCCGGGGCGGTGCGGCCGGGCCGAGGCCACCGAGGCGGCGCCGACGCACAGCAGGGCCGCGGCCGACAACCACCACGCCACGGGTTCGGGCGGCCCCGGCCGCGTGAAGGAGGCCGCCAGGGAGGCCCCGCCGGCGAGGAGGGCGAGGGCCCCCGGGACGAGGGGCGCGGTGCGGGCCGCGGCTCCGGGGGAGTCCACGCGGCGCAGGAGCAGCGCCGACACCAGGGAGGCCGCCGCGACCAGCACGATCGCCGACAGCGTCGTGCGGTACTCGGGGAGCGACCAGAGCAGGCCCAGCACGAGGGTCGCCGAACCGGTCGCCGTCGGCACCCAGCCGAGTCCGGAGCGGCCGGAGAGCGTGACGCCCAGCAGCAACGCGGCTCCCACGAACACCGTCCACACCACCGCCGCCGCGTACGGCAGGCCCAGGAGCACCGGCAGCGGCACCAGGGAGGTGGGCGCGGCGAGCGAGGCCGCGGTCACCGTCCACCTCCGGTCGACCACGAGGACCAGGGCCACCACCAGCGCGCCGGCGACGAGCACGCCGAGCGCGGCGCCCAGCGCGGCGGCCGTCCCGGAGGGGGCCGAGAGCCCCAGCACCCGGTGGGCGGGGTCGAGCATCGCCGACGCCGGGGCGGTCCAGGGGGCGTACGGGCCGGGGAGCGCCGCCAGCCCGGGGTCACGGCCCCCTCCGGCGAGCAGCGGGGCGGAGGGCAGGAGCAGGAGGCCGAACAGGGTGAAGGCCGTCCGGGGGTCGGCGGTGTCCGGGGCGGGGGTCCGGGCCGCCGCACGACCGCCTCCGGGCGCCGTTCCGGCCGCGGGGGAGGCGAACGGCCGGCGGACCCTGCCGAACAGCAGGGCGGTCGCGCCCGCCAGCAGGGTGGAGGCGGCGAGGAGCCACCAGGCGGGACGCGCCGCGTCCCCGCCGAGGGTCAGCGCCGCCAGGAAGACCGTCCCGGCCGCCAGGGCCAGCGCCCACAGCAGCAGGCACGCCCCGTACAGGGAGGCGGGGGCGTCGCCCGCGCGGTCGGCGCGGCGGAACAGCAGGAGGCCGACCAGCGGGACCGCGCCCGCCAGGAGGAGCGCGGCCAGGGACGTGTACTGGTCCGGCAGGGACCACAGGACCCCCGTGGCGACGGTGAGGCTCCCCGAGGCCGCGGACACCCGGCCCGCGCCCCGCCGGGGGAGGAGGGCGGTGCCGAGGACCAGCGCGGCGCCCACGAGCAGGGCCCACACGACCGCGACCGCCAGGGGCAGGGGCAGCAGCAGGGGGACGGCCAGCAGGGTCGGCGGGGCCAGCAGGGCCGAGGTGTGCGCCAGGAGGTCGCGGCGCAGCAGGGCCGCGGCCGCCAGGGCGAGGACGGCGGCGGCCGCGACGGCCGCCAGCCAGGCGGCTCCGGACAGCGGGGGCGCGCCGGGACCGGTGAGCCCCAGGACCCCGGCGGCCGCGGCGGTCGCGGTGCCGGGGGCCTCGGACCAGAACGTGCCCGGGACGCGCGGGAGGACGGGGAGGTGGGCGGGCCCGGCCGCCAGGGGCGCCGCCCCCAGGGCGAGGAGCGCGACGACGGCGTGCACCGCCGACGGCCCGGCGCCGGCCGGGGGGAGGGAGGGCAGCGGGCGCCGGGTGAACAGCAGCCCCGTCACGCCGGACACCAGCAGGGCCGCCGCCAGGGCCCACCAGGAGCCGGCGTCGCCGGCCGCGGGGACCGCGAGCACGAGAACCGCGGAGAGGGCGAGGGAGAACCCCCACAGGACCGTCGCGGTCACGTGGAGGGTGCGGACGGGGACGCCCCCGCGCGGGCCGCCGAGCAGGCGGACCAGCAGCAGGTCGGCGAGGGCGGTGGCGGCGAGCGCGGGCAGGGTCCAGGGCAGGAGCCCGTCCCCGGGCGCCGCCGCCACCAGCAGCACCGGGACCGGCTGGGCCACGAGCGCGGCGACGACGCGCGGGGACCGCAGCGGCACGAGGAGCGGGTAGAGCGCCGTCAGCGCGCCGACGGCCGCCAGCGCGGCGGCCGAGTAGCCGGGCCCGTTGGAGATCCGGTCGGAGAGGAGCAGGCCCAGGGCGAGGGCGTCGACGCACAGCAGGGCGGCGGCGACGGCTCCGAAGGTCTCGGCGGTCGCCCTGAGGCCGCGCCGGTGCAGCGGGAGGGCCAGGAGGGCGAAGGCCAGGGTCGTGGCGCCGAGGACGCCCGCGCGGGCGCCGGTGCCCAGGTCGCTCCAGGACCAGACGGCGAACACCAGGGCGGCGATGCCGACGAGGAGGCCGCCCAGCCCGAGGACGACGTTCTGGGCGGAGCGCCGGGTGACCTCGCCGACGGGCTCGGAGCCGTGTCCGGCGGACGCGGGGGCCGGGCCCCCCGGGGCGGCGGAGCCGAGCGGCGGCCGCGGGCCGTCCTCGGCCCGGACGGCTCCGGGGCGGCCGTCGGCGGGCGCGCGCCCGGGAAGGGGCGTGCCCGGCCGCCCCGGGAGCGACTCGCCGCGCAGCAGGCGCATCGTGACGGCGCGCTCGCCGAGCAGGCGGTGCCTGCGGCCGTCGATCTCCGCGATCTCGGAGTCGATCAGCCAGAGGCGCCGGGCGGTGTCGCCGACGAGTGCCAGCCCGCACCGCGGGCACGCGCGCACGCCGACCGGGAGCGGGGCGCGGCAGTCCGGGCAGTGGAGCCGTGGACCCGCGGGGGACGGTGGGGATCCTGGGGCGTTCATACCGCCATCCTGTCCCCGGCCCCGCCCGCGCGCATCGGTACACGTACTCAGACCGGGCGGTGACGAGAGCCGCGTCCCCCGGTGCGGAGACGTGGAGCACACGTGGAACCGCTTGACCGGAACTTGACTCTTCGTGGCGATGTGCAGGTGAGAGGGCCGCAATGCAGGCACATTCCGTGATGTGACCCAAGGCATAGTAAAACTGGCGTTACTTGGCCGTGACGATGATGCAGGCTGAGTCCGCTGCACAGAACACTCCCTCCCACGTGGAAGTCCCCCGCCGCGGTCGGTCGAACGGAAGAAGACCCGTCCCCTCCGCGCACAGTCCGGACCACGTGGTCAGCGGCGGCGAAGCACCGCACACGAACAGCCCCACGAAGGCACGTGTGCGTCTACGCGAAAGGGCCACTCCTTGCTGATCGACCGAACCTCACTGCGCCGTGCGAGCGCCGTCGGAGCCGCGGCCGTGGTCGCGGGAAGCGCCTTCACGGTGGCGGCGTTCGCGCAGACCGGGGCGGTGGAGCCCGAACGGCTCACGTCCGCCGCGGTGGTCCCCGACCAGGAGTCCGGGGACGGCGCCGACGACTTCTTCGCCGAGCCCTCCGCGGTCGGCGGGGAGGAGCGCGAGGAGAGCCGCCGGCAGGCCGCGGCGGCCGCGGAGGAGGGCCTCCGGTCCGCCAGCGGGACGGGGAGCGACATCCCCGAGCCCGAACCGGAGCCCGAACCCGGCGCCACCGCCTCCGGCGGCGGCGCGGACCCCGCGGACCCCTCCGGCGGCGGCGCGGCCGCCGTCCCGGCGGGCTCGGCCAAGGAGATCGCCCTGGAGATGGTCCTCGCGGAGGGGTGGGGCGAGGACCAGTTCTCCGGCTGCCTCGAACCCCTGTGGGAGAAGGAGAGCAACTGGGACCACACCGCGGAGAACCCGGGTTCGGGCGCCTACGGCATTCCGCAGTCCCTGCCCGGCAGCAAGATGGCCTCCCACGGCGACGACTGGCGGACCAACCCCGCCACCCAGATCGCGTGGGGCATCGACTACATCAAGGACCGGTACGGGAACCCCTGCGGCGCCTGGTCCCACTCCCAGGCGAACAACTGGTATTAATGGGGCTTTCCCTGCCAATAACCCCCTCTTGGGAAAGGCAATCGTGCTACTCAACCGAATGTCGCTGCGCAGTACAGCGGTGATCGGTGCGGCGACCCTCGTCGCGGGTGCGACGTTCGCCGTCTCCGCGTTCGCGGACGACGGGGTCGACCCGGAAATGGCGGCCAGCGCCGCCGTTCCGGACAGCGAGGAATCCGCAGCCGACACCGAAACCGGGGAGGACGAGTTCTTCGCCTCCGCCGAGCTGACGCAGGAAGAACTCCAGGAGCTGCGACAGCAGGCCCGGGGAGAGAGCGAGGCCGCCCTCGGCGCCGGGGTCAGAACGGCCCAGGGCGACGGGAGCGACATCGAGGAGGAAGAGGAAGAGGAGGAAGAGGAGGAGGTTCCCGAGTTCACCGGGGACCCCAAGTCGATCGCCCTCGACATGGTCCTCGCGGAGGGCTGGGGCGAGGACCAGTTCTCCGGCTGCCTCGAACCCCTGTGGGAGAAGGAGAGCAACTGGAACCACACCGCCTCGAACCCGAGTTCGGGCGCGTACGGCATCCCCCAGTCGCTGCCCGGCAGCAAGATGGCCTCCCACGGCGACGACTGGCAGACGAACCCCGCCACCCAGATCGCGTGGGGCATCGACTACATCAAGGGGCGCTACGGCACCCCGTGTGAGGCGTGGGCCCACTCCCAGTCCATCGGCTGGTACTGATCCCGAGCACACACGGCCCCCGCGGGACACCGCGGGGGCCGTCGTGTGCCCGGGGCCCGGTCAGAGGTGCGGGGTGAAGGTCTCCACGACCTCCTCGTGGAGGTCGTCGTAGAAGTCCCCGTCCTCGCGCGGGACGTTGACGCTCACCATGTAGAAGACCCTGCTGCCCTCGTGGTCCACGCTGATCGCGTAGGACCAGAAGCGGCGCTCCGGTGTCGCCCACGACTCGTTGGTGAAGTCGGACTCCACCATCGCGACGTCCCAGCCCTCCCCGTAGTCGTCCTCGTCGAACTCCTCCAGCTCCAGCTCGGAGTAGTCCGTCGTGATGTCCTGGTCCGCGTCGGTGCCGCCGTTGGTCTGCCGGAGGTACTCGGCGCTCGTCCCCGTGAACTCCTCCTCCGTCCACCCGGTCACCCACACCTGGTGGTCCCTGCCGGGGGCGACGAACACCGCGAGGCTGTTGTCGATCTCGCTGTCGTCGACCTCCCAGCCCGCCGGGTGGGCCACGTCGAACCACTGCGAGCTGAACGTGTCCAGCTCGTCGTAGGAGGGCGGCTCCCCGCCGTCGTCCCCCTCGGCCGCGGCGGCCTGCTCGCCGCTGCCGCCGCCGGGCTCCGCGGACGGGGACGGCTCCTCCGGAGGCGCGCCGCCCTGCGTCGGCGCCTCCTGGGGGGCGGCCTCCCCCGCGGCGCCGCCCGACCTCAGGACCACGGCCACCGCGACCACGGAGACGAGGAGGAGGGCCAGCAGGCCGGCGCCGACGCCGAACAGCACCCTGGCCGTCGAGGCGGCCCCGGAACCGGACCGCCCGGAGCCGCCGTGGCCCCCCGAGTGGAGGGGGGCCGTGGCCCCTCCGCGGCCGCCCGTGCCGCCCCCGCCGGAGTGCCCGTACGGGGCGGCCGGGCGTCGGCCGGGCGGGAAGGGGGTCTGCGGCGTCACCGGACCCGCGGGACGGGGCCGGCCCTGGGGGAGGGGCGTCCCCGGGCCGTGGCCGGCCGTCCCGGGGCCCGTGGAGCGGCCGCCGGCCCGCGGCCCGGCAGCGGGGTACCCGCCGCTCCGGAAACCGTGGGCGTACGGGGAGCCGCCGGCGCCCGGGGCGGTGCCGGGGCCTGTGCCCGCCGCGCCCGCCGCGACCCCCGCGGCTCCGGCGGCTCCGGCGGCGCCCGCCGGGCCGACGCCCCCGCCGGAGGTCCCGCGTCCGCGCAGGAGCGCCAGCGCGCCCTCCACCGTCAGCCGCCGGTCCGGGTCGCGCTCCAGGAGGCCGGTGATGACCGGCTCCAGCCGTCCGGCACGCGTCATCGGCGGAAGGGGCGCCGAGATGACGGCGGCGATGGCCGCGGTGAGGCTGTCCCGGCGGAACGGCGACGTGCCCTCCACCGCCGCGAACAGGGTCACGCCGATGCTCCACAGGTCGCCCCGGTGCTCCGCGGGCCCGCCCTCCAGGCGCTCCGGCGGCATGTACTCCGGGGAGCCGATCAGCGCACCCGTCCGGGTGATGCTGGGACCGCCCTCCATGGTGGCGATGCCGAAGTCGGTGAGGATCACCCGGCCGTCCAGGGACATCATGATGTTGCCCGGCTTGATGTCCCGGTGCAGGACTCCGGCCGCGTTCGCCGCCTGCACCGCCTTGAGCAGGGACTCCGCGATCTCCGCGACGGTGTCGGGCGGGAGGGCGCCCTGTTCGTTGAGCCGGTCCTGGAGGGACCCGCCCTCCACGAGCTCCATGACCACCCACGGGTCGCCGTCGTACTCGAAGACGTCGTGGACGGTGATCACCGTGGGATGGCTGATGCGCGCCGCCGAACGCGCCTCGCGGCGGACCCGCCCGTGCGCGTCGGCGCGCTCGGATTCGGTGAAGTGGTCGGGGAGGAGCACCTGCTTGATCGCGACGACGCGGTCCAGGGACGGGTCGAAGGCTTCCCAGACCACGCCCATACCGCCGCGTCCGAGTTCACGGCGCAGGATGTAGCGGTCCGCGACGATCTGTTCGCTGTCGCTGTCGCTGTTGCTCGACATGTACTGCCCTCTCGAAGGCGGGCCTTTCGGGTGCTCTGACAAGGATGTCGGACGCCTCCCGCGTGTGGAAGGTTCCCGGGGGGCAGGTGAGTGGAACCGGAGCGCCGCACGGCCGTCGCCCCCGCGGACCGGCCGCCGCCCGGCGGCGGGGCGCCCCGCCCGCGCGGAGCGCCCCGTGGACACCGCGGACCGCCGCCCGCGGGGACGGCCCCCGCCTACCGGGAGTTGGTCATCTTCAGCACGTCGAGGGCGTCGTCCAGCTGCTCCTCGGTGAGCTTGCCCGCCTCGACGTAGCCGCGCTCCAGGACCACCTCGCGGATGGTCTTCTTCTCCTTGAGCGACTGCTTGGCGACCTTGGCGGCCTCCTCGTAGCCGATGTAGCGGTTGAGCGGGGTGACGATCGACGGCGAGGACTCGGCGTAGACGCGGCACTGCTCGGCGTTGGCCTCGATGCCCGCGACGCAGCGGTCGGCGAACACCCGCGAGACGTTGGACAGCAGCCGGATCGACTCCAGCAGGTTGCGGGCGATCATCGGCAGCTGCACGTTCAGCTCGAAGTTGCCGCTCGCACCGCCGAAGGCCACCGCCGCGTCGTTGCCCACGACCTGCGAGGACACCTGGAGGACGGCCTCGCACAGGACCGGGTTGACCTTGCCGGGCATGATCGAGGAACCGGGCTGGAGGTCGGGCAGGAAGATCTCGCCCAGGCCCGTGGTCGGGCCGGAACCCATCCAGCGGATGTCGTTGGCGATCTTCGCGAAGCCGACCGCGACGGTCCGCAGCTGGCCGGACAGCTCGACCAGGCCGTCGCGTGCGCCCTGCGCCTCGAAGTGGTCGCGGGCCTCGGTGAGGGGCAGGCCGGTGTGGGACGCGATCTCGGCGATGACACGGGCCGAGAAGCCCTCGGGGGTGTTGATGCCGGTGCCGACGGCGGTGCCGCCGAGCGGGAGCTCGGCCACGCGCGGGAGGGAGGCCTCCAGGCGCTCCACACCGTAGCGCACCTGGGCGGCGTACCCGGCGAACTCCTGGCCGAGGGTCACCGGGGTGGCGTCCATCAGGTGGGTGCGGCCGCTCTTGACGACGGACGCGAACTCCTCCGCCTTGCGGGACAGCTCGCCCTCCAGGTGCCGCAGCGCCGGTACCAGGTCGTTCTGCACGGCGGCCGTGGCGGCGATGTGGATGGAGGAGGGGAACACGTCGTTGGACGACTGGGAGGCGTTGACGTGGTCGTTGGGGTGGACGTCGAGGCCGGTGCGCTCCTTGGCGACGGTCGCCACGACCTCGTTGGTGTTCATGTTGCTGGAGGTGCCGGAACCGGTCTGGAAGACGTCGATCGGGAACTCGTCGTTCCACTTGCCGTCCGCCACCTCCAGGGCGGCCTCGCGGATCGCCTTGCCGAGGTCCTCGCCGATGACGCCGAGCTCGGCGTTCACCTTGGCCGCGGCGGCCTTGATCTGGCCGAGGGCGGCGATGTGGGCGCCTTCGAGGCCCTGGCCCGAGATCGGGAAGTTCTCGACGGCGCGCTGCGTCTGAGCCCGCCACTTGGCCTCGGCCGGGACCTTGACCTCACCCATCGAGTCGTGCTCGATACGGAACTCACTCATTGCAACCCATCTCTCCTGGGAAAACCTGTGACACAAAGCCTGCCAGACGCATCCGGGCACACCGTCACCTCACCCGGGCTTGGCGGTGTTGCACGCGTCATGTTGACATCGCCGCAGGTGGAAGCGGACGTGTTCAGGAGCCGATGCCGCGGCGGGGCGCCCGGCGGAGCCGGCCGAGGAAGCGGCGGCGCCTCGGCGCGCGCACGCGGACCACCCCGAAGAGCGAGAAACCGTCGATCTCCAGCACCGGGGGGTCGGACATGCCGGAGCGGCGGGCGGTGGTGGTGCGCCGCCCCAGGAACGACCAGCCGGTCAGGCGCACCTCGACGCCCTCGGGGACGTCGATCTCCACACGGCCCAGGACGGCGGTCACGGTCATCCGGTGGTGGTTGTGCATGAGGAGGGCCTCGCGCATGTCCACCTCCACCCGTCCGACGACGGCGACCGCGTACTCGCCCGGGTAGGCGACCCAGCGCCCCCGGCGCGCGGTGTTGCCGAACAGCCCGACCAGGGGCTGCGGGTCCAGGCGGATGGGCTGGCGCTCGACGGGGAGGAGGTCGGCGGTGATCCCGGGGAGCTCGCCCAGGGTGAGGGCCCCGTGCACGAGTGAGGAGCGCTCCTCGAACTCCTCCAGGTCGATGCGGCCGTCGGCGGCGGCGTCGCGCAGGGCCTTCAGTACGCGCTCGCGGTCCGTGTCGGAGGCGCGGAGCCGCTCGGGGGACACTTCCTCACTCACACCGCCACCCTAGTGCGTGCCCGGCGGACCGGGACGCGGTCGCGGCCCCGCGGGGCGGCGGCTCCCGCAGTTGTGCGCGCCGGGTTCCCTTGGGGGTCTCGCGCGGTTCACCGGACGCGCATAGCTTCCTACCGACAGCACACGGTGAGGGCGTGGAGGGCGGGAACGGGATGCGCGGAACCGGTACTTGGAGGAGAGGGGCCCGGGCGGCGGGCGCGCTCGGGGCGGCGCTCGCGGTGGCGGCGGTGCTGGCGCCCGCCACGGCGGCGGCCGACTCCCGGGAGCGGGAGCCCGGGGGAGGGCCGCCCCTGTCCGTGGACGGCGGCGCGTGGCCGTCCGGGCACGTCCAGGGCGCCGCGCTCGACGAGGAGAAGGGGCACATGTACTTCTCCTTCACCGACACCGTCGTCAAGACCGACCTGGACGGCCGGGTGATCGGCACGGTCACCGGCCTCACGGGCCACCTCGGCGACCTCGACTTCAACGACCGGGACGGGCGCGTCTACGGATCGCTGGAGTACAAGGCGGCCGAGGCGTTCTACATCGCGATCTTCGACGGCGACCGCATCACGCGGCCGGGCATGGACGCGGAGGACGACCGCGTCCTGACCACCGTCCACCTGGACGAGGTCGTCGAGGACTACACCGCGGACATGGACGGCGACGGCGTGTTCGACGGCAACGTCGCCGACACGGCCGACCACCGCTACGGGTCCAGCGGCATCGACGGGGTGGCCTTCGGCCCCGAGTTCGGCCGCGGCGGCGGCCGCGAGGTGCTGACGGTCGCCTACGGCGTCTACTCCCACCCCGGGCGCGCCGACAACGACCACCAGGTCCTGCTCCAGTACGACACCTCCTCGTGGAGGCGGTACGAGCGCCCGCTCGACCAGGACGCCCCCCACACCAGCGGCCCGCCCCGGGT
The DNA here is from genome assembly GCF_053616335.1 of Nocardiopsis sp. NPDC055824. NCBI lineage: Bacteria > Bacillati > Actinomycetota > Actinomycetes > Streptosporangiales > Nocardiopsidaceae > Nocardiopsis > Nocardiopsis sp. NPDC055824. The sequence continues at coordinate 484 of NZ_JBSHDN010000197.1, read as the reverse complement.
CGGGGGCAAGTACTTCGTGTACACCGGAAACACCACCTACGGCGTGCAGAACCTGGAGTACGACGCGCGCACCGGCGACTGGTTCATGGCGGTCTACGAGGGCGTCAAGCCGCACTTCCCCAACTACTCCCTCTTCGTGGTCGACGGCTCCCGGCCCCCGGTGCGGGGCACGGTCCGCGGCCAGGAGGACGACGAGCAGGGCCTGCTGCTCCCGCTGCGCCGGGACGGCATGCTCCACGGGGAGTCGGGGGTCCGGGGCTGGGACACCGGAGGCCAGTACGGCCTGGTCTCCCTGGACGACGGTCGCTTCTACGTCGTCGAACGCGGCCGGCGCACCGGGGACGGGGTCACGCTGGAGACCGGGGTCGCCCACCTGAACCGGTGGACGGCGGGGACCCCCGACCCCTTCACGCCCCTGGACGGCTGAGAGGCGCACGCGGGCCGGCCGGCCCGGGAGCCGCGGGCGGGCCGGCCTGTTCCCGGC
>NZ_JBSHDN010000196.1:0-11951 GCF_053616335.1 Nocardiopsis sp. NPDC055824 | reverse complement strand
GGGTGGGGCCGGCCCCACCCCCACCGGTCGTGCGGGCCCCCGGGAGAGGGGACGGCCCGCCGTATGGTCCGGCGGACCGGGGCTTCCTAGGGTCGGAGGCGACACGACCCCACCGAACGACGGGACGCGCATGCCCCACGTACGACGCAACGCCGACCCCCTCCCCCGCGCCGCCCGCACGCGGCGCCGGCAAGCCCCCTCCCGCCTCCGCACCGGGGCCGTGCTCGCCGCGGCCCTGGTGCTGGCCTCGCCTGCGGGCGCGCTGGCGGGCCCGGCGGCCCCACCCGCCCCGGTGGAAGTTCCGCGCGCCTCCCTCCCGGCCCCCACCGGGGAACGCCCGGTCGGCCGCACGACCCTGCACCTGGTGGACGAGGGCCGCGAGGACATGTGGGTCGGCGGTCCCCGCGAGCTGATGGCGACCCTGTGGTACCCGGCCCGGTCGGACGCGGGACGGCGCGCGCCCTACATGACCGAGGCCGAGTCGGCGGCGACGCTCGAGGCGCGCGGGGTGACCGACCTTCCCCCGGACACCCTGCACCGGGTGCGCACCCACTCCCGTCTCGACGTCGCCCCCGCCCGCACCGGGGACGGCCTGCCCCTGGTCGTCCTGTCCCCCGGCGCGGGGCACAACAGGATCTGGTTCTCCTCCCTCGCCGAGGAGCTGGCCAGCCACGGGTTCGTCGTGGCCGCCGTCGACCACGCCCACGAGTCCGCGCCCGTCGAGTACCCCCACGGGTTGGTGACCGGGTGCGCCGGGTGCGGCAGCGGGGAGTGGGCCCGGGGCGCGGTCAACCGCGCCGGGGACGTCTCCTTCCTCCTGGACCGGCTCACCGGACCCGACCCGGCCTGGCGGTGGTCGCACGTGATCGACGCCTCCCGGATCGGGATGGCGGGGCACTCCTGGGGCGGCTCGGCCACCGCCGAGACCCTGCGCCTGGAGGAGAGGGTCGACGCCGGGATCAACCTGGACGGCCCCTACTACGCCACGGCGCTGGAGGAGGACCTGGACAAGCCCCTGGCCCTGCTCGGGAACGACCGGGGCATCGCCTGGGAGGGCCACGAGGAGATGTGGCCGCGCCTGACTGGGTGGCGCCAGTGGATCAGGGTCACCGGCTCCGGGCACTCCAACGGCATCGACCAGGGGCTGGTCACCGAGCAGCTGGGGCTCCGTGACATGTATCCGCCCGAGGAGTGGCGCAACCTGTACGGCGACATCCCGGTCGGACACGGCCTGGACCTCGTGCGCGCCTACGGCCTGGCGTTCTTCGACCACCACCTGCGCGGGGGCGACCAGCCCCTCCTGGACGATCCGGAGCGCGTCCACCCGGAGCTGGTCGTGGTGGACCCCGGGTAGCCGCGTCAGGCGCAGGTCAGCCCCCGGGGCGCCAGGCGGCCAGCAGCACCTCCAGGGGGTCCGGCCGGGTCTCCTCCTCGGCGAACGGGGCCTGGTACCGGGCTCCGGCCCCCTGGGGCGGACGGCGCGGCCGGGGCCTGGGAGCCGCCGCCGGGACCCGGGCGGCCCGTTCGTCCGGGTTCTCCTCCCGGGCCAGCGGCGCCTGGTAGCGGGCGCCCTGGGAGGCGGGCCTGCGCTTCTTGCGGATCCACCTGCGCACGGGCGCCTCCGGCTCCTCCTCGGCGGGCTCGGCGCGTTCACCGGTGGCCGTGAACCACACCGGGAGCTCCACCAGGCCGTGGACGGACGGCCCACCGCGGCGGCGCAGCCCGTGCGGCTCGACCGCCAGGACCATGCCGCGCATCCGGTCCACGGCCATGTCGATGGCGGTGCGCACCAGCTCGCGCGTGAACCCGGTGGCGGGACAGCGGTGCGCCCCCGCGCCCCACAGCAGGTGGGAGCGGTTGCCCGCCATCGCCATCGCGTCGTCCCCGCCGTGGAACACGGACGGGTCGGTGTGGGCGGAGGCGAAGCCGAACAGCATCGGCTCGCCCCGCCGGAGGCGGGCGCCCGCGAAGCCCGCGTCCGCCGTGGCGTAGCGCCCGGCGAGCATCCGGATCGGCGGGTCGGTCCACATGACGTAGTCGACGAAGTCCTCGGGGGTGAGGGTGCCGCCCAGGTAGGCGGTCCACACCCCCGGGTCCTCCAGCAGCCTGAGCAGGGCGTTGCCGATGAGGTGGGTGGTCGGCTCGTGCCCGGTCTCCCACAGCAGGGACAGGGACGCGACCGCCTCCTCGTCGGTGAGCCCGTGGGGGTGGGCCAGCAGCCGACTGGCGAGGTCCTCGCCGGGGTCGGCCCGCTTGCGGGCGACCAGGCCCGCGAAGTAGGCGCGGACGGCCCGGGCCGCGGGTTCGGAGCGGTCCGGCTCGCCGCTCCACAGGCGCGTCGTGAGGTCGGCCAGCAGGCGTCCGTAGGCGTCCGGCAGTCCGAAGAGCTCGTTGAGGACGAGCGCCGGGAGCGGGGCCGCGTACTGGCCGATGAGGTCGGCGCTCCCCTCGGCGGCGACCCGGCCGAGCAGGTGCACGGCCGCGCGCTCGACCACCGGCACCAGCTGGGGCGTGCCCACCTGTGCCAGGGCCTCCACGAGGGGCACCCTCAGCCGCTGGTGCTCCTCGCCGTCGCGGGCCAGGGCTCCGCTGCGGACCGGGGCCGTGCCTGCGGGGCTCCACGGGCGCGGGTCCGCGGAGAAGAGGTCGCGGTCGCGCAGGACCTGGAGGTTCTCCTTGTACCCGAGCAGGAGCCAGCCGCGCTCCCCGGGGCCGACCTCGACGGGGACCAGCCCTCCGTGACGGGCACGCAGCAGGTCCCAGGGCACGTCGTCCCCGGGGCCCCCGTGGAGCCGCGGGGCCCGGTCCGCGCCGCGGGGGCAGCCGGCGGCGTCCGCCCCGCCCCGCGGGAGGCCCTCCCGGTCGTCGGCCCCGGTTCCCTGGCGCATGGCGGCTCCTCGGTGGGTACGGATGGGAGCCGACGGTATTCCCCCCGTGTTTCCGCTGTGCTTCGGGGAGGAAAGCACCGCCTTTCCTTCCGGGGCAACGGGCTCCACGGCGGGGCAAGGCGGGATTTCACGACACCGCGCCCAACGGCGGCGTTGTCGCCGCACGGGAGCCGAATCCCCCTTCGGGCGCACCCGATCCGGCACGGGGCCGCCGAACTGCCCCTTCGCCGGCGGAGGGCTCCCGACGGCGCCGCCCGGTCCCTCCCCGCGGGGGAATACGGGCGGCGGGACGCGCAGGGGGCGAAAAGCGCTCCCAGGCGCGCGACCGGCCCTTTTCCCGGAGGTTTCGGTTCTCTCACCGCGAATCCGGCCGACGGGGATCGGTAGGATTGTCCGTCGGCTCCACCGCCGAACGACGACACGACCGGGGAGAAGCACCGTGGGCAAGAAGGGTCGTGGCCGACAGCGTCGCGCCGCCGGGGCGCCGACGGCCGCCTGGGCCGGGCCGGAGGCCGGGGCCTCCCCCGCGGAGGTGGTGTCCGGGGCGGTGGACGCGCTCGTGTCCGGCGGGGAGGGCGGGGGCGTCGACCTCGCCGCGGCCCGGCTCGCCGACACCGAGGACCGCGAGTGGGCGGACGCGGCGGGGCGCGCCCTCCTGGCGGCCCTCCTGGACGCCGCGGCCTCCGCGTGGACCCGCGGCTGGCAGCCCGCCGAGACGGTCCGCCAGGTCGACCGCGTGCTCGGAGCCGTGGCCGCGGCGGTGTGCGCCGACGCCGTGACGGCCGACATGGAGCGCCACTCCCCGGCGACGGTGGACCCGCGCTGGGCCGAGCAGGTGCGCGGGTTCGGCGTGAAGGCGTCGTGGGGCCGCGGCGAGGGGTACCCGGCCCACGTCGGCGCGGAGCACGGGCTGCTGCGGTTCGAGGCCGTGGACGCCGTACTGCGGGTGCTGGCGGCCCTGCGGGTGCTCCCTCCCCTGCGGCGGCTGTGCCCGCCGCCGGGGGCGTACCGGCCGGGCCGCCCGGGCGCGGCGCGACGGCCCGAGCGGGTGGACGCGGGCAAGCTCGCCCGGGTGCGGGCCCTGCTGGCCAAGGCCGAGTCGACGGAGTTCCCGCAGGAGGCGGAGGCGCTGAGCGCCCGCGCCCAGGAGATGATGGCGCGGCACAGCATCGACCGGGCCCTGCTGGCCGAGGGCCCCGGGGAGTCGGAGGCCGCCTCCGGGCGCCGCCTGCCGGTGGACGCCCCCTACGACGAGCACAAGGCGGTGCTGCTGCACGAGGTGGCCGAGGCCAACCACTGCCGCGCCGTGTGGCACCAGGAGCTGGGGCTGTGCACCGTCATGGGTTTCCCCGGGGACGTGGAGGCCGTGGACCTGATGTTCACCTCCCTGCTGGTCCAGGCCGAGACGGCGATGCGGGCCAGCGGCTCGGTACGGGACCGGTCGGGGCGCGCGGCGGGCAAGGCGTTCCGCGCCTCGTTCATGTCGGCGTTCTCGGTGCGGGTGGGAGAGCGGCTGGTCGAGACGGCGCGCGCCGCCGAGAGGGCGGCCCAGGCCGAGACCGGCACGGACCTCGTACCGGTCTTCGCGGCGCGCGAGCGCGAGGTGGAGGCGGCCGTCGCGGAGGCGTTCGGCGAGCTGACCTACTCGCGGGTGCGGGGCCCCTACAGCGAGGACGGCTGGGTCGAGGGGCGCGCCGCGGCCGACGCCGCCTCCCTGGGCTCGCGCCGCCACCTGCCCTGAGCCCCGGTCCCGGAACGGCCCGGGCCCTCGCGGAAGTCGGCGCCACGCCCTGGAGCGTGTCCGCGCCGGCCCGCACCGCGGCCGTGCACAGGCGGGACATGACCTGGCGCATGGAGCGTCCTCGCGAAGACCCGCGACACAGGTGAGCCGCTCCCTGTCTCGTGCCGGGTTTATTGGAGGCTCTGGCATGTACCGGCTTCGGTGGAGCCGTGTTCTCGGATTCTCAGGCCACGGTGCTCGGTAGTCTCTTCTCGAACTCTATGGGTGTCAGCCAGCCAATCGCTGAGTGCCGGCGCTGGCGGTTGTGGAAGATCTCCAGGTACTCAAAGATCGCGTTGGCCAACTCCAGCCGGGTCCGCCACCTGCGCCGATCCAGCAGTTCAACCTGCATACGCGACCAGAACGACTCGATGACGGCATTGTCGTAGGGATCGCCGGTGGTGCCGACCGAGGCCACCGCCCCCGCCTCGGCCAGGCGCTGGGTGGAGCGCACCGCGAGGTACTGCACGCCCCGGTCGGAGTGGTGGACCAGGCCGTCGATGCGCCGCCCGACGTGGGCCCGGTTCCACACCGCCATCTCCAACGCCTCCAGGGCCAGGTCGGTGCGCAACGACCGTGACACCTGCCGGCCCAGCACGCGGCGGGAGAACACATCGATCACGAACGCCGCGTAGACCCACCCGGCAAAGGTGCGGATGTAGGTGGTGTCGGCGACCCACAACCGGTTGGGAGCATCCGCGGCGAAGGAGCGTTCCACCAGGTCCGGGCGCATGTCCAGGCCCGGGGCCGGGGTGGTGGTGCGCGGGCTCTTGGCCCGGGTGATGCCCCGCAAACCGGCCCGGCGCATAAGCCGGTGGACGGCGTGGCGGGCCACCCGGTGGCCCTGCCGGTTCAGCTCGGCGTGGACCTTGCGGACCCCGTAGACGCCGTAGTTGTCGGCGTTCACCTGCCGAATCCTCGCGGTGGTGGCCTCATCGGTGCGCGAACGCAGCGACGGCGCCCGCGATTTGGCCGCGTAGTAGGTGGACGGGGCGACCTGCAGCACGTGGCAGATCGGCTCGACCCCGAACTCCTGGCGGTACAGGTCGATGTAGGCCACTACCTGGTGTGTGGGCCCTCGAGCTCCGCCGCGAAGAAAGCCGACGCGGATTTGAGGATCGCGTTGGCCCGCTTGAGCTCGCGGTTCTCGCGCTCGAGCTCGGCCACGCGCTGAACCTGTCCAAATCGATTCAGAACTACCACATGGACAGCAACGGCTGGATCGACGCCGGCCAGCAGCTGACCATCAGTCGCGGCGGCTACGTCATGGAGGGTCGCGATCGCACCCCGGAAGCCATCGCGGCGGGACAGCACGTCGTGGGCACCCACGTGGCCAACTACAACAGCAGCAGTATCGGTATCGAGAACGAGGGCCTCTACATGACCGTGGGCCCGTCCCAGGCCCTGCCCAACTCACTGGTGCAGACCCTGACGTGGCTGTGCGGTGCCTACGGGCTCAACCCGAACAGCGCGATCCGGGGCCACCGGGGCTTCAACGCCACCGCCTGCCCCGGTGACGTGTTGTACGCGCAGCTCCCCGAGCTGCGCGGCTGGGTCACTCGGACGATGCGGGTCTACGGCATTCCACTCGCTGCCGAACACGCGTCGGACGAGGACGGTCCCACCTGCCCGTCCGTGCCCGAGAACGAGCCGGAGCGCGAGTTCTACCACGGTCCCGCCAGAGGGGAGGACGACTTCACCCGTTAGGAACCGTAGAGGACGCTTCCCCGTTCAGTGTCTCTCTTGGCACCTCCCGATCGCGGTGCCCGCCATCCCCCGGCGGGCACCGCTTTTTTCGTCTCACTTCCTGACGGGAGGCGGGCTGGAGGAGGGTCTGCCCTCGGGGACCCGGGCCAGGATCCAGGTCTGCAACAACTCCATCGGCCCCCGCGCAAAACGGGACAGCCACCAGCGCGAACCTGCCACCAGCACCAGGCTGATCACCGCCCAGGCGGCCACCATCCAGCCCGCGTGGTGCGCGTGAGCGGCCAGGCCGAGGCCCCAGTCGTAGAAGAGCACCGAGGCCAGGAGGTTCTGGAGGATGTAGCAGCTGAGCGCCGTCCTGCCCACGGCGGTCAGGGAGACCGTGACCAGCCCGGTTCGCCGTACCCGGTCCATCAGCAGTCCCACGAGTCCCACGTACCCCAGCATCAGCACCACGGAGAAGACGCGGTTTCCGATTAGGAACAGGGAGTCGTCGGGCCAGACGGGGGGCAGCGCGTTGAGCGGCAGACCCAGCCCCAGGCCCCAGACCGTCATCCGGGACCGCAGGGCCCGACCGACCCGGTCGTCTCCGAACGCTCCGGCCCGGTACAGGCGCACACCGAACAGGAAGAGGAACACCATCAGGGGAAAGGTATGGAGCACCGTCACCCGGGAGTCCAGAAAGTCCGTCGCCCGGTACAGGACCTGGTCGGTGTAGCTTCCTTCCAGGTACAGCTGGCCCTCCTCGGTCTGCATCGGGGGGCTCTGCCTGTGAACGACGGGGAAGAACAGGGTGGTGAGCGCCGTCACCGAACCTATGAAGGTGAGGTGGAGGCCCAAAGCGGTCCACATGACGGCCGAGCGCGTCCGCTCGGAGAGGCCGAGGACGTAGACCACCAGCAGCGCCGTGATCGCGTAGCCCATGAGCACGTCCCAGGAGAACAGGAGGACGACGTGCAGAGCCCCCTCGACCAGCAGGAGGAGGGCGCGCCAGATCTGCTTGCTTGGCCGGGAGTGACCACGTTCGGCCGCGGCCCGGTACTGGATGGCCAGGCCAACGCCGAACAGCAGGGTGAGCATCGCGAAGAACTTGCCGTCGATGAACATGCTCCGCAGCCCTTCGGCAACGGGGCCGTAGCCGCCTGATTCGGGATAGCCGAAGAGCCAGATGTTCATGGCGAGTGTGCCCAGGATGGCGAACCCGCGCAGCACGTCCAGGAGCGGTATGCGCGGGGGCGCGGGCGGTCGTGTGGTTGTGTCCATGGGCGTATGGTCCCGGGGTTTCGCCCGCCGGGGCATCTGCCGAAGGGTATAGGCCGGGCTTCTTCGACCTTCGCGCCCTGCCCGTTGCCCGTACGCCTTTGACCCTCCGAGCCCCGCCGTCGCCCGTACGCCTTTCGGCGGACGCGGACACCGTGCGCCGTACCGCACTATGGACGGATGGGTGCGGCAGAGGTGGGCGAAACGTTCGCGCGGAGGCGGTGGCGATGGCGGTGGCTCCCCGTCCCGGTGCGCGACGCGGTGGTGGCGGTACTGGTGGGACTGGTGGTCTTGGAGTTCTCTCCCGTCAAGGGCAGCGCCGAGGCGGGGTGGCTCTCCCACACGGTCGTGCTGCTCGCCTGCGCCCCTCTGGTGCTGCGGCGGCGGTTCCCGTTGACTGTGGTTCTGGCGACCGGAGCCCTCTCGTTCGTCTCGTACGTGACCGTGGGCTACAGCAGCCCCCTGATCGCCGCCATGTTCGCCGCGGCGTCCGCGGCCTACCGGCGCCCCGGTGCGGTACCGGTGCTGGCCGCGGCGGGGGTCGCGTGTTGGTCTGCCTCCCAGGTGATTCTCTTCCCTGACACCAACGGGATGGTCGAGTGGTCGGGGGACCCGTCCGCCCCAGCCGCGTCCATGACCGGGAACTTCGTGGGCTTCGCCCTGGGGACGCTGCCCGTCCTTATCCCCGTCCTGGCGGGGTACGTGTGGCGGCTGCGGGCCGACCGCGCTGAGGGGGTCCGGCGCGAGGCGCGCAACGCGTTCGAGTATGAACGGTTGCGTGAGAGGGAGCGGATCGCCCGCGAGGTGCACGACATCGCCGGTCACCACCTCAGCGCGATCCGGTTGCTGGCGGTCGGTGGTCGGCAGGCCGTGGCGGGCCGGGACCCCGAGGCGGTTGCCGTGCTCGGGTCGGTCGCGGATCTGTCCGGCCGCGCGGTGCGGGAGGTGCGCGAACTGCTGGAGGCGTTGCGCGAGGACCGGCTGACCGGGGCGGTGCCGGGCACGGGGCTGGCGGACCTTGCGTCCCTGGTGGCGGCTCTGGAGGGTACGGGCGTAAACGTGGAACTGGTGATGTCCGAGGGGGTCGGGGAGGGCCTGTCCGAGCGAGTGGAAGCGGACGCGTACCGGATCGTCCAGGAGTCCCTGGGCAACGTGCTGCGGCATTCGTCGGCGCGGCGGGTCCGGGTGAGGCTGACGCGCACGGCCGACGCGCTGACGGTCATGGTGGAGGACGACGGATGGCGCATCGTGGCGGCGGAGGGCTCCGGCGGGCGCGGTCTAGCGGGGATGCGGGAGCGCGTCAGGGAGCTGGGCGGCGTCCTGGAGGCGGGGAACCGCCCCGGGCGGGGCTGGCGGGTGCGGGCCGTGCTCCCAGCGGAGGGCGTCCGGACGGACAGCGCGGCCAGTCCCGGAACAGCGGAGAACACGCGGAACAGGGAGGGGGCGCATGATCCGGCTGCTGATCGCCGACGACCAGCCAGCCGCCCGTGAGGGGCTGCGGCTGCTGTTCCGGCCGGTCGAGGACGTGGAGGTGGTGGGTGCGGCCGCGAACGGCCGGGAGCTGGTGGCCATGGCACGCCGCCTGCATCCGGACGTGGCGCTCACCGACATCCGGATGCCCGGCATGGACGGCGTCGCGGCGGCCCGGGAGCTGTCGGGGCTCTCACCTTCGCCGCCGACGATCATGCTGACCACGTTCGACACCGACGAGTACCTGTTCGGGGCGCTCCAGGCGGGGGCGGTGGGGTTCCTGCTCAAGGAGAGCGAACCGGAGCTGTACGTGGAGGCGGTGCGGGCGGCGGCCTCGGGCCAGGGGGCGATCGATCCGAGGGTCACACCGCGCCTGGTGAAGCGGTTCGCGAGGACCTCGCCGCGCACACCGCCGCCGCTGGCAGTGGAGCTGACGTACCGCGAACGGGAGGTGCTGGTGCTGGTGGCCAGGGGCCGCAGCAACGCCCGGATCGCCGGGGAGCTGGGCATCACCCACGGCACGGCCAAGGTCCACGTGGCCCGGATCCTGGCCAAGCTGGGTGTGGAGAGCCGGGTACAGGCGGCCGTCTACGCCTACCGCCACGGCCTGACCACCTGGGCGGACGGCTAGGCACTGTTCTCGAAGCGGTGAGATCGCGGAGCCGGGTCCGGCAGGACCACGTCACCTCGTGCGGACGGGTGATCTTGATCAGCAGGCCTGTCGGGGACCCGAGTGGGTGATGCCCGCCTTTCCGACGGCGATCTGGTCGTTCATCCCGGTGCTCGACGATGCCGTGGTGGGCATCGATGTGTTCGCGGGCCCGGCCGTCGCTCGCGCGGTCGAGGAGCAGCGATACGATGGCGCGGCACAGCATCGACCGGGCACTGCTGGCCGAGGGCCCCGGGGAGTCGGAGGCCGCCTCCGGGCGCCGCCTGCCGGTGGACGCCCCCTACGACGAACACAAGGCGGTGCTGCTGCACGAGGTGGCCGAGGCCAACCACTGCCGCGCCGTGTGGCACCAGGAGCTGGGGCTGTGCACCGTCATGGGTTTCCCCGGGGACGTGGAGGCCGTGGACCTGATGTTCACCTCCCTGCTGGCCCAGGCCGAGACCGGCACGGACCTCGTACCGGTCTTCGCGGCGCGCGAGCGCGAGGTGGAGGCGGCCGTCGCGGAGGCGTTCGGCGAGCTCACCTACTCGCGGGTACGGGGCCCCTACAGCGAGGACGGCTGGGTCGAGGGGCGCGCCGCGGCCGACGCCGCCTCCCTGGGCTCGCGCCGCCACCTGCCCTGAGCCCCGGTCCCGGAACGGCCCGGGCCCTCGCGGAAGTCGGCGCCACGCCCTGGAGCGTGTCCGCGCCGGCCCGCACCGCGGCCGTGCACGGCGAGGGCGGCCCGTGAAAGCGTTCTCCCGACGGCCCTTCGGAAGACGGCCGGAACCACCCGGGCCCTGCTGTCCCCCGACGGCGTCCCGGACGCCCTCCGAGCACCGCCGACGCGACCCCCCGGGCCCGCACGGGATTACGGGAGGCCGACGCGCCAGAAATGCGGCCTCGACCACACGGCCCCATGCAACAGAAGACACCGCACCGGCACACTTTCCGGATGAGAAGAAGGACTCCCTTCGCAGTCGGATCCCGCCTGATTCCCCGAGGGCCGGACCCGCTGCCGCCCCGGGAGGCCGGGCACATCCGGGCGGGTCTCAGCCCGCGACCCGGGCACCTGCGATCAGGCCGGGACCCGGCAGGAGGCCCCCCGACAACGCACACCGGAAAAGAAACAGAAAATCAGTCACAGGAAAAAGAAGGACAGAAAAAGTGGACACCCCACACAAAACCGAGCCACCCCGGCGAATCATTCACCTTCAAACGACACAACAGGAATCACACCGAACAAAAGAAATACACCCCGCAGGTTCGTGACAATAAGCATCAGGCCCCCCGCACATTCGGCACCCGACCGAAAAAATCTGTTACACGGAAGCAACAAAAGTCCGCGACCACTCCCCGGGGACACCTCGATCCCGGGGGTCGTTTCCACGCCTCCACACGCCGGTGGTACCTTTACCGTCGCTTCAGATGCAGGTAGCGGAGAAAGGGGTCGGGCATGCTGTTTGACCCCCCGAAAATGGGTGACTCAGCACACAATTTCGTCAAAGTGGTGCTGGGGATCGACCTGCCCCGGGCCGGCACACCGGCCATGCGCGCCGCTTCGGAGGTCTACGACACCCTCGACGAGCAGGTGCACGAGCTCCCCGACGTCATGGACACGACGCGCAACCGCGTCCGGAGGAACTTCGGTGGAGCGGCCTCCGACTACTACGACCGTCCCCTCTCGGCCTTCACCAACGAGGAGAGGGACTACGTCGGCAACGGGGCGAGAACGAGCCGCACGCTCTCGGCCGAGCTGCGCAAGTCGGCGGCGAACGTCGACTACATGGTGGCGATGGTCTGGAGCCAGGTGGCCCAGTTCATCACCGAGACCACCTTGGCCGTCGCGACGGCCAAGGTCACCTTCGGCGCGCTGATCCAGCACGTCCAGATCGACAACGGCGACCGGGACGGGGCCGACCAGTACTTGCTGCGCGACGCGCACGTGGGGGCCGTGATCGAGGAGCTCGTCCCCGCCGGCAGCTCCGGAGGCTTCGGGGTGTTCGTCAACAGCGGTTTCGCGGAGGCCTTCACCCGACACCTCGACGACCTGCGCGGCCGACCGGACCTGCCCGCGCCCCCAATGCCAGAAGGAAGAGTCGCGCATGCCGTTGGACCACAACATGTCCGACTCCTCACGCAAAGCGATCGAGGTCCTCACCGGCATCCAGGTCCCCAGAGCCGGCATCAACAACCTCGG
>NZ_JBSHDN010000195.1:0-12025 GCF_053616335.1 Nocardiopsis sp. NPDC055824 | reverse complement strand
GGGCTTCCGGGGCCGTGGCCGGTCGCGGTCACGGCCCCCGTGGTCCGGCCCCGCTCGCCCGGACCACGCCTCGGCTCCGCGTCCACCGTCCAGGAGGTGCGGAGCCGGAGGCTCAGGCCCGGTCGGAGCCGTCGGAGACCGCTTCGGGGGTCCGGGTCGGCTGCGACAGGGTGCTCATGCCCTCGCCCGACAGGACGGAGTGCACCCCCACGGCGACGGACCCGATGGTGTCCACGCCGTACTGCATGCCGTCGTTGCCGTCGGTGAGGACGACGACGTCGTAGTCCCCGACCGGCGTGTCCCGGAACCCGCCGATGCTGTTGATCCGCCAGGTGTCGGTATTGTCGTAGGGCAGCCAGCCGTTCTTCAGGTAGACCTCGGCGCCCGACGGAGCCCCGGTGGGCACGCCCCAGCGCTGCTCCTCGGTCACGTCGCCCATCAGGCCGCGGGCGTAGGCGCGCTCGTCGGCCCCGAGCACGTCGTTGTCGCTGCCCAGCACGTCGAGCAGGGTCAGCTGGTCCCCGACGTTGATCTTCATCAGACCGACGTACCCCTCGGGGTGCAACTGGGTGTCGTCCATCCCGGCGAGGTCGAGGAAGCCCTGGATGCGCTCCGGGCCGAGCTGGTTGCGGAGCTCGACCGCGGAGTCGTTGCCCGACACGGTGATCATGTCGGTCGCGAGCTCGTGCTCCCGTGCGGTCAGCTCCCTGCCCTCGTCCATGGCCGTGCGCAGGAGCGCGCCGAGGACGACGACCTTGCCGACGCTGGCGGCGTCGAACCGGGTGTCCGCGCCGAGCTCGCAGACGAGGTCCCCCTCGAAGGCGGAGACCCCCACGGCGATGGTGCCCTCCCGCAGTGCGGCCTCCTGTCTGATCCGCTGGTCGAGCCGTTCGGCGGTCTCGGGGTGCGCCTCGGAGGTGCAGACGGACGAGGGCCCGGTGCCGGCGGCGGCGGTCGCGGGCAGGCCGACGGCGAGTCCCGCGGCGAGCAGGCCGGTGAGCGCCGCTGCTGTGGCTCGTCGGGGGGCCGCACTCGTTCGGTCAGCGGACATCGTGTGTCTCCTCAGGATGATCGGACGTTCTGTGGTCGGATGTCGGTGGCCAGGGGCCCGGATCGGGGCGGAGCATGAAAGGGAACGCCGGAACGACGACCGGCACGTCAGGAACACGCCTTCTTCGCGGACGCCCGGTCCGCGCCGATGTTCATCTCCGTTTCACTCTCCGATCACCTCGCATGGACAAGGGGACAGGGAACGACATCTACGCACGTCGGATAAACCGCTGAACCCGACCGCGCATTCGACTTACCCACCTTTTCACCGGGACCGGAAGAATTTACCAAGACCTCACCCAGGGGGCGAATCCGGGTCCTGCATGCCCACAACTGCAGGGCTTCCAGAGGGAACCACATCCCCCGGAACGAAGTCCGGATGAGGAAAAACACGGCTTCCGATGCTCGGGAAACTCACAGTTCAGAGCGGAACGCATAAGCATCCTGCCCTCCGCGCGCACTTCCGGTCAATGCCCTCATGAAACGCACACATCTTCTTCACAGTGCACTGAGGACGGAGCCGTTCCGTTCCTCCGGGGAAATGCCCGGCACGGGTCTCGGACCGCCTCCCCGTTTCGCCGGTGGGAATCTCCTGGTGAACGTCCTGTGAAAAGCGTCAGTCGTCCGTCCCGCCGCGCAGCCCCCACGACGGGCCGGACGGCGGTCCGGGGGTCGCGGGGGCGGGCGCCCGTGGTGACGCCCGCCCCCGGCGGTCACGGTCGGACGGCGGCCGCGACGATGGCCTCGACCTGGCCGGAGATGGCCGCGCGGTTCTCCTCGAACTCGGGGTCGGTGACGCCGCCGCCGGGCCCGAAGTGCAGGATCGGCGTGTGCACGTGCCCGGCCGGGATGTCCAGGCCGGTGGCGTCGCGCAGCAGGGTGTTGCGGTAGGCGATCTCGTTGGAGAGGTAGTCGCCCCCGCCCCCGGCCCGCGCCTCGGAGCCGGGCGTGGGCCCGTCCGGGCGCACCACCGGCACGGTCCCGCCCGCCGGGATCTCGGTCACCTGGGTGTTGTCGACCACGGGGAAGGGCTCCCCGCCGGTCTCCCCGATGATGGACGGGTGGTCCAGGGAGGAGTCGGACCACTGCGGCTGGGGGGTGACGGTGGGGACGCCCTCGGGGATGGGGGCCGTCTCCGGCGTGCCGACCGACTCGTTGTCCGCGGCGCCGCCGCGCCAGGCGCCGTTGTGCGCCTCCAGGTCGAACCGGCCGTCCCGGCCCTGGCTGACGGTGATGACCGCGTCGGCCGGCCGGTCGCCGGTGTAGTGCGGCAGAAGGGCGTGCTCGACCATGCCGTCGGTGAAGTCGCGCCAGCGCACCGGGAAGAGCATGGCCTCGACGACCACGACGCCCTCGCCGGTCTCGATCACCGCTCCGTCCAGGGCGAGGGCGGCCGCACCGGAGGGGTTGGCCTGGCGGATGTCGTTGTCGAGCTGGAACGGGTCGAACCCGGTCACGACGACGCGGGACACCCCGGGGCCGCCCGGGTCCTCGGCGAAGCCGGCGTCGTCCTGGCCGCGGGAGCGGCGGTCCATGTCGGCCACGAGAGCCTCGCGGTCGGCCCCGGCCAGCTCGAAGCCCGGTTCCCAGCGGTGCAGGGCCGAGGTCATGCCCAGCCGCGCCCAGTAGAGCGGCCGGTCGTCCCCGGCGCTGAGGTCCCCCTCGACGGCCCCGGTCCCGCGGACGCGGTCCACCGCCTTGCGCCAGAGCGCGTCGGCGTGGCGCCCGACGATCTCGCCCGCCTCGTCCGTGCCGGACGCCGCGCACAGCTCCTCGGTGAAGCGGTCCACGTCCGCGGCGAACCCGGATCTGGCCAGGATCTCCTGCGGGACCTCCCCGGCGATCCGTGCCTCCTCGACGGTGGCGCCCTCCTCACCGAGGCATGCGGGCGTCCGCTCGGCCTGCGCCGGGGCGGCCAGGGCGAGGGCGGGGGCCAGGATGAGCGCCGAGGCGGCGACGCGGGGGCCCGCCTGCCGGATACGCGCGCCCGCTCCGCTGCGGCTCTGTGACCTGTTCGACAAGATGTCCTGTTCCTTCCGGTCGTTCCACTTCCTGATGCCACACCACGCTAGGGAACGGGCCGGTGCGGGACATCGGCCGGGGGTACCGGGACGACCGCCCCCGAACGTCGGCCCCGTGCCGGCCGGGGCCGACGAAAGTCGGGGGTGGCGCCGCGGTGCGCTACGCCGCGGTTCCCGGGGCGAGCGGCTCGGGGTAGAACCGCTCGAAGCGGTCGCGCCCGGTATACATCTCCCAGTAGTACAGAGCGGTCGGGTGTTGTCACAGGTCGGACCGTATACGGCTTCTTCCTTGATGGGAGCACCCATCGTTCAGCCATCATGGACGCGTGGATCCGGCCGCTGTAGAAGAGCTGCGCGAGGACCTCGATGCGTTCTGCGCCGAGGTCCTCGCGTCCATCCCCCGCAAGGACTCCCGGGCCTGGGGCAACTGCTACCTGCGCGGTCTGATGCTGGACGGGCGGCGCAAGTCCATCCAGCCCATAACCGAGCGCCTCCCGGACGGCAACATGCAGGCCCTGCAGCAGTTCGTGGACCAGTCCCTGTGGGAGCACACCCCCGTCCAACGACGCCTGGCCACCAAGGTGAGCGAGGCGATCACCCCGGATGCGTGGGTGATCGACGACTCGGGCCTGCCCAAAGCCGGCACCGAGTCGGTGGGGCGGCCCACCAGTGGTGCGGCGCCCTGGGCAAGCAGGCGGTGTGCCAGAGCGCGGTGAGCCTGCACGCGGTCACCGATGCCGCCTCCGTCCCCCTGGCATGGCGGCTCTACCTGCCCAAGGACTGGGCGGACCCCCAAGAGCCGCGTCGGGCCAAGACCGGGGTGCCCGACCAGGTCGACCACCGGGAGAAATGGCGGCTGGCCCTGGACATGGTCGATGAGACCCGCTCCTGGGGGCTGGCCGACCAGGTGGTGGTGGCCGATGCCGGCTACGGGCAGATCCATGGCTTGCGCCACGGGTTGGCCGAGCGGGGCCTGGACTACGTGGTCGCGGTGCGCGGTGATCTGAACTCCCATCCCGGTGGGGCGGTGCCCCAGGCGCCCGAGCGGTCCGGGCCGGGGCCGCGTCTGCCGCGCTACCGGACCCCGGCCCGCTCGTTGAAGGACCTGGCCCTGGAACAGGGGCGCACCGCGTTGCGCCGGTGCACGTGGCGGCAGGGGTCCCGTGGGGCGATGCGGGGCCGTTTGCTGGTCATGGACGTGCGCTTGGCGGGTAAGTCCGCCCGCCAAGCGGCTCTGGACCGTGCGGGCGGGCGCTCGACGTGGGACGGGGTGCTGCCCATCGAGACGCTGATCGCCGCACGCGTCGTCCAGGGCTTGGCGACCGGGATCGCCACGGGTGCGCTCGGCGCGGGCCTGCTCGATACTGCTCCGGGACGCGGGCCGCTGATCAACAGTGTCGCCCCCATTGCGGGCATGGCCGCTGGAGCCCTGGGCTCGGGTGCCCTCGTGCAATACCTCCCCGAACCGATGCGCCTGGTCTATGTCGTACTCATCGTGCTCCTGCTGTCGCAAGCGGTCGGGATCCGTGCACTGAATGAGACGGCCGCTCGCAGACCCGGAGCCCTAGCCTCACTGCGGCCGAATATCGGAGTCCCCCAACAGGCCCGCCGCGCCATGCTCGTGGCCGCCCCCATCGACATCGCGGTCTGGGCGCTGGGCGGCTTCTACCTCTCCCTGGGGCCTTCACTCACCAGTGCCGTCACCGGTTCGACCGCGCCCCTGGCCGCCGGGGCCGCCGTCTTCGCGCTCACCATCAGCGGTGCGGCCGCAGTCCTGGTCCTGCGTTCCGCTCCGGCCACCAGAGTCATGCTCATCGGCGCGACGGCCCTGGCGACAGGGATCGCTATCACCCTGGCAGGTGTACACCTCGGTGTGACCACGGCCTTCTTCGCCGGGACGGCGGTGGCCGGGATCGGCTTCGGAGCAGGGTTCCAGGGCGCGGTGCGCACCGTGGTCCCACTGGCCGCCACGCACGAGCGCGCAGGCCTGATGTCGTCCTTCTACCTCCTGAGCTACCTGGCGATGTGCCTACCCGCCATCACCGCGGGCATCGCCGTCGACGCCCTTTCCCTGGTCACCGTGACCGGCTACTACGGGGCCGCGCTGATCGCGCTCGCGGTTCTGGCAGCCGTCGGCACGTTCGTCGTCCACCGCACCGCACTAAGGAGCTGACCACCCGTGCCCGAGCCCTACACACCCGAGGACGTCATCCTGCTCGCGAGCAGGATCCGCCCGCCTCTGACACCTGACCGCCCGGTACCGATCGCCGCGGCACTCAACGGCATTCTCTCCGTGACTTCCGCGCTGCGCGACGTCGACCTGGGAGAGGTCTCTCCCGCCTTCGTCCACGACAAGGAGTAGGACCGCGTGCATCCCTACCAACTCACACTCGCCGACGCCTCCCGCGCGATCGCGGCGAAGGAACTCTCACCGATCGAACTCACCGAGTCCGTCCTCGCCCGCGCCGCGCATGTGGAGGAAGACGTCTCGGCGTTCGCCACTCTCACGCCCGAGGCCGCCTTGCGCGCCGCAGCCCGCGCACAGGCCGAGATCGCTGCAGGATCGCACCGCGGCCCGCTCCACGGCATCCCAGCAGCGGTCAAGGACATCTTCGACACCGCCGGCACCCGCACCGCCGCCGGATCACGTGTCCACGCAAACCGGATCCCTGACGCTGACAGCGCGGTGGTAGCCGCACTCAAGGAGGCGGGCGCCGTACCGGTGGGCAAGACACACACCCACGAGTTCGCCTACGGCACCATCACTCCCGCCACGCACAATCCCTGGGCTACCGACCGTGTCGCAGGCGGCTCCAGCGGCGGGTCGGCGGCAGCCGTGGCGTCGGGCGGCGCCACCGCCGCCATCGGCGGCGACACCGGCGGCTCCATCCGTATCCCGGCCGCCCTGTGCGGCGCGGTCGGGCTCAAGCCAACACACGGTCTGGTGCCCCGACACGGCGCGATACCTCTGTCGTGGACCCTGGACCACGTCGGACCGATTACCCGCACGGTCGAGGACGCCGCACTCGTCCTCGACGCTGTTGCCGGACACGACCTCAGGGACCCGACGACACTGCGGGTGCCGGTCGAGGACCGTACCCGGGGCATCGGCACGAACCTGACCGGACTGCGGATCGGGGTGCCCGGGAACTACTTCTTCGACAGGATCGAACCCGACGTGGAACAAGCGGTGCGCTCGGCCGTCGAGACGCTGGCCGGGCTTGGTGCCGAGCTCGTCGGCGTCGAGATTCCGCTGGCCGAATCCGTGCACGCGGCCCAGTGGGGGATCATGGTGCCTGAGGCCGCCGCCTACCACCAGGACACTCTGTGGCGGTCCCCGGAGTACTACGGACCCGACGTGCGTGTCCTCCTGGAAGCGGGGGGGAACTCGTACCTGCCACCGAGTATCTGCGCGCGCAGCGGGTGCGCACTCTGATGGGGTCCGCCTGGGCACGATTGCTGGAGACCGTGGACGTGGTCGTCGCGCCCACCGTTCCGATCACCGCGGTGCCGGTCGGCCAGGAGCTCCTGCACTGGCCGGACGGGAGTGTCGAAACAGTCTCCGACGCCCATGTCAGGCTGTGCGCACCAGCCAATCTCACCGTCCTGCCCGCCCTGACGGTACCGACCAGACCGGGTTCCGGGGGGTTGCCGTCCGGCCTCCAGCTCATCGGTCGCCCGCTCGGGAGGCAGTCCTCGTGCGCGTCGGCTCCGCCTACGAGTCCGCGCGCGGCGGTGTCGGCGCCCTGGCGCCGCTCTGATGTCATCGGCCTTATCACCAGGCCAGTGGCCACGCACATCATCTGACCGATGCCGAACTGCCCGGTCATTAGCCTGTTCTGCTCCGACCTGGTCAAGTGCTCGCCACGCACCAGGAGGCGAGCTTTCTCCACTTCCCTCGGTGCGGGCCTTGAGTATGCCGCAGCGGCACGGTTTCTAATTTGTTGCGCCACCTCACGACCTCAGACCGGGACACGGTCGACCACGACAGGAACCGACATGCCCACGATGACACCCTCAACCCGACCCCGACCCCGACCCCGACCCCGACCCGTCGCCGGCACAGTCACCCTCTGGACGTTGCAGGTGCTGCTGGCCGTCGTATTCGCGTTCATCGCCCTCCCGAAGGCGATGGCCGACCCCATCGCCGTCGCGCCGTTCGAGCTGATCGGACTCGGCATCCCCGGCATGGTCGTCGTCGGCTGGCTGGAGCTCGCCGGGGCGATCGCGCTGCTCATTCCCCGGCTGTGCGGCCTCGCCTTGTTCTGCCAGATCCCGCTGATGATCGGCGCGACGGTCCTGAGCGCCATCGCGACCCCGGACCTGGTCGCCATCCCGGCGGCCACCCTGGTCCTCGTCTGTGTCGTGGCCTGGTTCCGCCGACACGACACCGCCGCCCTCGTCCGGATGGTGCGTCGCTGGCTCGGGGCAAACCAAGGCGAATTCCAGGAGTCGTCGCAACACGTGAGGTCAGTTGGTTGCGGCGATTAGCTTAGCGAGGCGCTCGGCTGGGGTTTCCCAGCCGAGCGTTTTGCGTGGGCGGGAGTTCAGCTCGACAGCGACCGCGTCCAGGTCCTCGCGGGAGTGGACCGACAGGTCCGTGCCCTTGGGGAAGTACTGCCTGAGCAGGCCGTTGGTGTTCTCATTGGAGCCGCGCAGCCAATTGCGCCACGCCACGAAAAGCCCCGGCGCACCGAAGCCCCGAACACGACTTTCCGTGATCGTTCAGCAGGAACGGCCACAAAATGGGCGATACCCGGATACGCGCTCCCGCTAGGCGTGGAACCACCGAAGCGGCGCCTGCGTTTAAAAGGGTGGGGACAAGAACATTAGGAGCGTGGCGATGAAACACCGAACCCACCTCGGTCTGACACTATTAGGACTTTCCATCTCATGTGCTCTTCTTGCGCCTCTTGCGTGGAGTATGGTGATTTGGTATCTCGGGGCTGCGTTGTGGGTTGGGGCCGCGGCCTTCTTCTGGCAGGCAGCTCGGTCCTTGTGGGGCGGGGCTGCAAGCAGGCTTCCAGCAGGGCATACGCCGGACTCTCCCAACCTTCGGCCGACAGCGGCCTCCCCCCTCCCCGGTATCGCGCCGCCCGACGCCGGGCCGCGGGCAGCGGCGGAGCGAGCGGAACAGAAAGAATTTACGGACGAGTTTCACGAATCCGTTGCGGGCGTCTTTGGGATCATGAAGACCGTCGTGGTTGTGTGCACGATCGCCGTCCTGGGACTGATCGCCCAGTTCTCCGTGCTCCTGGGGATCTGGGCCTTCTCCAGAAGCAGCCTCCTTGAGGGTTTTTTCTTGTTCGGCTTTGTCGGCTTCCTGACCTGGTATGGCCTGGGCCCCCTGCGGAAGTTCTGGAGCCCGCAAAGCATGCTCAACCAGGACGGAGATGATGGTGGCGGAGGTGAGTGAGGCTTCCGCGGGGAACTCGCGGTAGCCGAAGGTGGCGTGGATCTGCCAGGTGTGTCAGTGGGCCGGTTCTCCCGAAGCCACGGGAGCCGCAAGGTAGCCCGGGGCGAGGATAATCGCTACATGATTTAGCGGTAGACCCCACCAGGGTTCGCCAACGATCCGATAGCGCCTTCGCTCGCATCTGTCTAGATTGGTTGAGCAAGGAACGGCGAACAATTGGGAGCAGCGGTGGGTGGGGGCCAACACGTGGGCGGGTTCCGTCTGGTGCGGGAGCTGGGCTCGGGCGGGTTCGGCACGGTCCACCTGGGCCAGGACGCCGTCGGGCGGCGCGCGGCGGTCAAGCTGCTCCACCCCCACCTGGCCAAGGACGCCCAGGTGCGCCGCTACTTCTCCCAGGAACTGGTCAACGCCCGCAAGGTGCAGGGGTTCTGCCTGGCCCAGATCGTGGACGCCGACGCCGAGGCCGACCGGCCCTGGATCGCTACCGAGTACATCGAGGGCCCCACCCTGTCCCAGGCCGTCCGGCAGGACGGCCCCCGCACCGGCGGGGACCTGCAGCGCCTGGCGGTGCAGACCATCACCGCGCTGAGCGCGATCCACGCCGCCGGGGTGGTGCACCGCGACCTCAAGCCCGCGAACATCCTGCTGGGTCCGGACGGGCCGCGGGTGATCGACTTCGGGATCGCCCGCGCCCTGGACGCCGCCGAGACCTCCACGGCCACCCGGATCGGCACCCTGGGCTACATGGCCCCCGAGCAGATCGAGGGCACCACCCTGGGGTCGGCCGCGGACCTGTTCGCCTGGGGTGCGGTCATGATTCACGCGGCGACCGGTTCGGAAGCCTTCCCCGGCCCCACCCAGGCCTCACGCATCAACCGGGTCCTCAACCACCCGCCCCAGACCGGGGACCTGGCCGACCCGCTCCTGGGCATCGTGCTGGCGTGCATGGCCAAGGACCCCGACCAGCGACCCACCGCACGCCAGATCCTAGACATGCTCCTCACCGGCCGCACCACACCCCCTCGCCTCGAAACACCCGCCACTCTCTCCGAAGATGACGAAGATCCCCGACTGCGCCACGCCGCCGAGGGCGGCAACACCCGCGCCATGAACAACCTCGGCATCCTGCTCCAGGAGCAGGGCGAGAAGGATGAGGCCGAGGACTGGTACCGGCGCGCCGCTGAGGGCGGCAACACCCGCGCCATGAACAACCTCGGCATCCTGCTCCAGGGGCAGGGCGAGAAGGATGAGGCCGAGGACTGGTTCCGGCGCGCCGCTGAGGATGGCCACCCCCGCGCCATGAACAACCTCGGGTACCTGCTGAAGGGGCAGGGCGAGAAGGATGAGGCCGAGCAGTGGTACCGCCAAGCCATTGCCGAGGACGGCAACTACACCCGCGCCATGAACAACCTCGGGAACCTGCTGAAGGAGCGGGGCGAGACGAGGGAGGCGGAGGCCTGGTACCGCCGCGCGGCTGGGGCGAAGGCATAAGCGCTTCCCCGGCCTGATGTGCTCTTCAGCTCGGTGCGGGTGGCTGGATGGCCTTGTTGGGGGCTAGGAGGAACGCTCCAGGATTTACGAGCTGGTGCGTGATAGCGGGTGAAGCTCCGCTGAAGAGTCGTGACATGCTCTGGCTGTGGCGATCAAGCTCAACCGCGCGGTCCTGGCCCACCCCTGGTTTACCGGTATCTCCCGTCACCACCTGGCCGCGCTCGTCGAGGAACTGGCCCACCCCTGGGAAGTGGCCGCGGAAAACCACAAGAACCAGGTCCGGGGCGGGTCGAGGAAACGGACAGCTGGGGCGGGTGCCCGGCACCGCCTGGTCTTCGTCGACCGCCTGGTGGCCACTCTGATCCACCTGCGCCATGACCTGCCGCACGCGGTCCTGGGCCTGCTGTTCGGGGTGGACCGCTCCACTCTTCCCCCGCGCCGTCGGCCAGATCCGCACCCTGCCGGTCGAGCGTGGACACGCGGTCCCGAACCGCCCGGGGGTGCGTCTGCGCACCTTGGAAGACGTCTTCGCCCACGCCCACGCCGAGGGTGTGGAACTGCGGCTGGACGCCACCGAGATCCAAGTCCCGCGGCCACGCGCGGGACGGGGCGGCCGGCGGGCGTTCGTCTCCGGCAAGAAGAAGCACAAGCACGATGAAAGCCACCGCCGTGGCCGACCACCACGGGCGCACCTTGTGGACCGACGCGATGCGCCCAGGTCGGATCCACGACGCCACCGCGGCACGCATCGAGGGCATCGACTCCTGTTTCCAGTTCTTCCCGCAGGTAGAAGTACTACTGGATGACGGTTATCCGGGTCTGCGACGTGACCACCCGCAGCAGGCCCGCACTCCGCCGCGCAAACCGAACAAGAGTGCCCTACCCGAGTTCCATGAGCAGTGGAAGCACCACCGCCACGCGCATTCGGCAGATCGAATCACCGTCGAGCACGCCCTGGCCGACCACAAGCGCTGGAAGCAGTCGACGCGCTGGACCCATCGGCGGGAGAACCTTCCGGCCACCTACCGGGCCATCGCCGGGCTGGTCTGCGACCGCACCGCGGACGGGTCCACCATGCCTCACCCGCTATCACGCACCAACTCGTAAGGCCTGCTGCCTTCACTGGGAGGCCGCCCGGGGACCGCTCCCCCACCCGCCGCTGAATCCGCGGCAGACGTACGAGGTGATGGGCGGACTCGCCGGCACACGGTAGCGGGGCAACCGGGCGCCGACACCCGGCCGCGAGCCGGACCGGCTGCGGCCGCCCGGCCCGTGTGTCCGGCCCCCGACCGGCCACCCGGCCAACAGTGCACGGATGCGAGTCTCCTCGCTCCGGCGGCCGGCCACACACCTGCAACCGGGGCCACAGGTCCGCCCGTTCGGCCTCGAGCGCAAAAATGGAATCGGCGCGAGATCCCAGGGCGGCACAACCCCCGGCACGCCGACCCGCGCAGACGCCTACCGTGGAGAATTTTCCCTGATGCCCACCATTCATTCGAGCGACCCCGACTTCCGCGTGTGCCGGATCAGTTTCCCCACCCTGCTCGAAATCCAGCTGGAGGCGGAGGAGCGGGGGTGGGGAACCCGGTGGAGCTCAGAGCATGCGCTCCGCAGGCAGGTGAAGGAAGAAGACGTCCTCCTCCAATCGTTCATGCGCGAGGAGTGGGGAGGGGTCGTGCGGTCCTACCGGTGCCTCCTGATCTTCTCGACCCCCGAGGGAGGAGGCGGCGGCATGACGACGATGGACCTCAACCCTCCAAGATTTTTCTCACTGGAGAGAATCGACCGCGACCCCGACGTGAGGAAGGTCTTCGTCCGGTTGTTCTCACTCGCCATGAGCGGCATTTCCATGACCGCCAAGCAGTAACAGGACGAACCGGCTTCCGGTGAACGCCGAGCCCCTGCCCCCAGGCCCTGCGAGGCGGCTTCCCCGGGCCGGGGCCTTCACGCGAAGGCCCCCGCCCCTACCCCCGGGTCGGGGGGGGGGGTTGCCCCCCCCGCGGGGGGGAACCCCCCGTGGGGTGGGGGGGGCCCACGCCCCCGGGCC
>NZ_JBSHDN010000194.1:0-12032 GCF_053616335.1 Nocardiopsis sp. NPDC055824 | reverse complement strand
GGGCGCCCTCGTCGGGCGCCCTCCCCGCGGTGGTCGGCGCTGCGTGCTGATCGTTTCCGAGCGGCACGAGTTCCCAACCTCCCGTGCGGAATGTCGCCCCCGGGGAGGGGGCGCACCGGGACCGGTCAGGAGAAAGCACCCCGGCCGAAATGCGGTATCGGCCGTGTCGAACCGGCCCCTGAGGTCGGATCCGAGCCCGTCCGGTCCCGGGGCGCGGACACCGCTGCTCCCCGGCCGCTCACGCCCCGTGGCCGAGCCCGCCCGTCACCTCGGTCCCGCACCGGCCTCGGCCCCGGCCGGGAAGGGGTCCCGGGCCTCGACCGCGAGGCGGGTCTCCTCGGTCACGAGGTCCATGTTGATCTGGGCCCCCGCACCCGCGCCCGCCGCGGCCGAGGATCCGACCTGCGCGGCCGGATCGGTCACGTTGCCCGCCACCCACACCCCGGACACGCTCGTGCGCCCCGTGGGCTCGGCGGGGACGTACGTGCCGACCCCCATCGGGTGCTCCTCGGTCCGCAGCCCCAGGTCCGCGAGGAAGCCGGCGCGCGCCACCATCCGGGAGGAGACCGCCACGGCCTCGCGGCCAAAGACCGTGCCGTCGGCCAGCCGCACCCCCGTGAGGCGGTCCTCCTCGACCTCCAGGGCGGCCACCTCTCCGTCGACCACACAGATCCCGCGGGCGGCGAACTGCTCCGACTGCTCATCGGTCAGCGGCTGCGCGGTGTGGGAGAAGTACGTGACGTCCGCGCTCCACTGGCGGAACAGCAGCGCCTGGTGCACCGACATCGGCCCGACCGCCAGCACGCCGATGGCACGGTCGCGGATCTCCCAGCCGTGGCAGTACGGGCAGTGGACCACGTCGATGCCCCAGCGCTCCCGCAGACCGGGGATCCCGGGGAGCTCGTCCACCAGACCCGTGGTCACGAGCAGCCGGCGCGCCCGCACCGTCCGTCCGTCGGCGAGCGCCACCGCGAACCCGTCGCCCTCGCGGGCGACCGCGTCGACCCGGCCGGGCACCACGTGGCCGCCGTAGCGGCGCACGTCCGCCCGTCCCCGCTCCAGCAGATCGGCGGGCGCCGTCCCGTCCAGGGCCAGCAGCCCGTGCACCGCGTCGGCCGGGGCGTTGCGCGGCTCTCCCGCGTCGACCACCACCACCGACCGGCGCGCCCGCGCCAGCATCAGGGCGCCGCTCAGACCGGCCGCGCCGCCTCCGACGACGACCACGTCATAGCTGTTTCCCAACTGTTCGGCCACCATGACCACCTCCACGACCACCATGCGCGCACACCGGCCAGAACCACAAGTTCTGTTGCCGTTGTGGCAAAAAATGCGCGGGCGGAGTCCCGGTCCGGGGAAGGGTGCTGCCGGTCCGGCGCACGGGCGGAGGACCGCCGGCCGGGCAGGGGTCAGGAGGGCTCGAAGGAGTCCAGTGACTCGGCGCGCAGGTCGGCCTGGTCGTTCCACGAGGCCGCGGGGGTCACCCAGGCGACCGTGTAGTGCACGCCGGGCGCCACCGCGATGTTGCGGGACAGCAGGCGCCGCTCCTGGCCGTCGCCGTTCCAGGTGAACTCCCACTCGGCGACCGAGTGGAACCCGCTGCCGGCGGTGGCGTCCTCCAGCCGCACCCGCTCGTAGCCGGGCATGCGCCCCGACTCCTGGACGCCCCGCTCCAGCCCGACGACGTGCTGGTACTCGTCGTCGGTGGGGTGCTCGGCCATGTCGACCTGGAGGTAGCTGCCGTCGTGGGGGGAGTCGTAGAAGACGCTGGTCCCCGCGGTCCTGCGGATCCACCCGTCGGGCACCCCGATCCCGAAGCCCTGGTCCTCCTCGGTCCAGGTCGTCCCGTTCCCGGTGACGGACTCCCCTCCGCCCGCCTCCGGTTCGCCGTCCCCCTCCTGCTCGGAGGGCTCGCCGGTGGCGTCCGCCGCGCCGCCGTCCGCCTCAGAGCCCTGCTCCTCGCCGGAGGCGGCCGCGGTGGGGTCGGGCTCCCCGCCCCACGGGTCGAGCGCCACAAGGAGGGAGGCCGCCGCGACCAGCGCGGACAGCCCCAGGGTGAGCACCACGAACGGCCAGGACAGCCGCCCTCCGCTCCGCGGCGCCTTGGCCATCGGGACCGTCGGGCCGGGAGGGGGCCCGTGCGGCGGAGCGACCGGACGCGTCGGCTGCGCCGGGGGCGGCGCGAACGCGGCCGGGGGAGCCTGCGGGGCGGTCCCGAACCCGGTCGGGAGCGGCGCCGGCGCGGGCAGCGGCCCCGAGGGCGTGGGGCCCGCCGAGGAGGAGGTGAGGGCGGGGGAGGCCGTGAAACCCGTGCCGACGACGGCGCCGACCGCCTCGGCGGACAGCAGTTCCCGGCACCGGTCGGCGTCGATCCGCCTGGCCGGGTCCTTCACGAGGAGCCCTCGCACGGCCTGGCCCAGCGGCCCCCGCCCCAGGACGTCCGGGGGCTCCACGGAGGTGACGGCGTGCAGCGTCGCGGGGATGCCCTCCCGCCGGAAGGGCGAGATCCCGGTGGCCGTGTGGTACAGGGTCGCGCCGAGCGACCACAGGTCGCTCGCGGGGCTGGCCGGGCCCGTGCCCAGGCGCTCGGGGGCCAGGTAGGCGGGGGAGCCGAGCACCCCGGCCGTCTGGGTGACCGAGGCGGTGTCGGCGATGGTGGCGATCCCGAAGTCGGTGAGCACCACCCGCCCGGAGTCGGTCACCATCACGTTCTCGGGCTTGACGTCGCGGTGGGTGATGCCCTGCCCGTGCGCCGTGGTCAGGGCGCTGAGCAGGTCCAGGCCCCATGCCGCGGCCTCCCGGTGGTCGCGGGGGCCGTCGTCGCGGACCAGGGCGTGCAGGGAGCGCCCGGTGAGGAACTCCATGACGATCCACGGTCGCCCGTCGTCCTCGACGATGTCGTGCACGGTGACGATGTTGGGGTGGCCGCCCATCGCCGCGGCCTGCGCCTCGCGCCTGGCCCGGGCCGCCGTGCGCCCGCGTTCGGTCTCGTCCTGCCCCGGAGCCAGAAAGATCTCCTTGACGGCCACGGCGCGGTTGAGCCGTATGTCGTGCGCGCGCCAGACCCGTCCCATGCCGCCCCGGCCGATCTCGGCCAGCAGTCGGTAGCGCTCGCGCAGCGTGCGGTGCGGATCGGCGTCGGACCCCATCGGTCTCCCTCGTGGTACGGGGTCTGGCGACCTCGTGGACATCGGGGCGCGCGAGGGGCGCGGGACAGGGGCTTCCGCGCGTGCCGGGCGACCAGTCTAGTGAGACGGACCCGTACCGCCGAACCGAGCCGGGAGGCTCCGCGCCCCCGCCTCCGGCCTTCCGAAAAAATGTCGGTGCGAAGAGTTCCAGTTCAGGCGCCCGCGGGGTCACCGAGAATGCGCATTCCCGCCCGCGAACCACTTCTCCTGCGAAACAGGGGCCCCGCCGGCGTGTAATCTCCTGAACGTTCTGCCCGGCTTCGCCGAAAAATCACAGGAGTGCCGTCCGAATGTGGAGAGTTCTGTTCTATGTCACGCCGCTGACGTTGTCCGTGGCGATTCTGCTGCTCTTCGCGCTCTCCCTCGTGCTCGCGGCCGCCGCGGCCCGTTCGCAGGGCGCGTTCCCCCGGCACACGCGAAAGTTACTGGCGGCGACGGCGTCCGTCTACGTGCTGGTCCTGGTGATGCCGTTCTCCGGCGGCTCCCCGGCCGACCCCGGCCGATACGTCCACTGGAACCCCCTCGGCTTCGTGAACGAGATCGCGATGAACGAAGCCGAGGGGGAGAGCTTCGGCCAGTACCTCTCCGACGGCGCCCTCGCCCACTACAGCCCCGAGCAGCTCGCCGACCAGGAGAAAGAGGAGCTGCGGGGGGAGAAACCGGCCGACTTCTACGTCCACGGCGACCCCGATCGCGGTCTCTCCGTGGTCGACGGCGAGGGAAATGCGGTCACGCACGCCCAGGAGAACCTCGTCCTCACGGAACTCTCCGAGGGAATTGAGGCGGCGGGCGAGCCCGTGCAGTCCGCGACCCTGATCCTCGAGGAAAAGGCCATGAACGCGCTCCTTTTCGTCCCCCTGGGAATCCTGGCCTTCTTCGCCTTCTCCCCGTGGTGGGCCCGCCTGTTGTTCGGGCCGGCCCTTTCCGTGTCCGTCGAAACGCTTCAGTGGGCCTTGGGGGCGGACCGGGTCGCCGACACCGGGGACGTCCTCGCCAATTCCGCAGGATTCCTCGTCGGCGCCGGAATGGCCGCGGTATCTGCGGTGCTCCTCGCGCGACTTCCCAGGAAATCGGGAAGTCCGGTCGTGTGACCGGACCGGGCTCCCCGGGGCCCCGCCGACAGAGCCCCGGATCCCGGCACCCGCCCGGGGGTCGGCGCCGAGCGCCGGCCCCCGGGACCGTGGCTCAGTTCGGCAGTGTTGTGATAAAAAGTTAGGTGTGCCGAACTCTAGAGGTTGGTCCCCTTCAACATCCTGGTCGAGGGTGATCCCCGCCGCCGGGCTGGCCCTCGCCCTGCCCCTCACCGCCTGCTCCGCCGAGGCCGGCCAGACGCGGGACGACACACGGCCCCTGGTCCTGACCACGTTCACGGTCCTGGCCGACATGGTCGGCAACGTCGCGGGCGACCGGGTCGAGGTCGCCTCCCTCACCCGCCCCGGGGCCGAGATCCACGGCTACGAGCCCACCCCCGACGACCTCGTCCGGGGCCAGGACGCCGACCTGATCATGGAGAACGGCCTCGGTCTGGAGGCCTGGTTCCAGCAGTTCACCGAGCGCGTGGAGGCGCCCACCGCCCTGCTCAGCGAGGGCATCGAGACCATCCCCATCTCCTCGGGGGAGTACGAGGGCGAACCCAACCCCCACGCCTGGATGTCACCCGACAACGCCCTGGTCTACGTGGACAACATCCGTGACGCCCTCACCGAGCTGGACCCCGACGGCGAGGCCGCCTACGCCGAGGCCGCGGAGTCCTACAAGGCGGAGATCTCCGAGGTCGGCGACTACCTGGAAACCGAGCTCGCCGAGGTCCCGGAGGACGCCCGCGCCCTGGTGACCTGCGAGGGCGCCTTCTCCTACCTCGCCCGCGACGCGGGGCTGAGCGAGCGCTACCTGTGGCCGGTCAACGCCGAGACCGAGGGCACCCCCCAGCAGATCGCCTCCGTGACCGGCTTCGTCCGCGACAACGGCGTGCCCACCGTGTTCTGCGAGAGCACCGTCAACGACGGCACCCAGCGGTCCGTGGCCCGCGAGACCGGCGCCGAGATGGGCGGCACCCTCTACGTGGACTCCCTGTCGGAGGCCGACGGCCCCGTCCCCACCTACCTCGACCTGCTCCGGCACGACGCCGAGACGATCGTCGCCGGGCTGAGGGGGTGAGCGCCGTGTCCGCCTCCACCACGTCCTCCCCGGCGGTCCCCGCCATCGAGGTCTCCGGCGCCACCGTGCGCTACGGCGACGTCCTCGCCCTGGACGACGTCTCCCTGGAGGTCGCCCCGGGCCGTGTCTGCGGACTGCTCGGCACCAACGGCTCGGGCAAGTCCACCCTGTTCAAGACGGTCCTCGGGCTGGTCCCCGCCGACCACGGCCGCGTACGCGTCCTCGGCCGTACCAGCGCCGACGCGCGCAGGGCCGGAGCGGTGGGCTACGTGCCCCAGTCCGAACAGGTCGACTGGGCCTTCCCGGTGCGCGTACGCGACGTGGTGATGATGGGCCGCTACGGGCACATGGGGCGCCGCCGCCGGGCCCGGGCCGCCGACCGCGAGGCGGTCGAGCACGCCCTGGAACGCACCCACCTGTCCGACCTCGCCGACCGCCAGATCGGGGCCCTCTCCGGCGGCCAGCGCAAACGCGCCTTCGTCGCCCGCGCCATCGCCCAGGGCGCCGCCGTGCTGCTCCTCGACGAGCCCTTCGCGGGGGTCGACAAGCGCTCGGAGGCCACCATCGTCGAACTGCTCCGCGCGCTGCGCGGGGAGGGGCACACCCTGCTGGTCTCCACCCACGACCTCGCCCAGGTGCCCGTGCTGTGCGACGAGGCGGTCCTGCTCCAGCGCCGCGTCATCGCCCACGGCGCACCGGCCGAGGTCCTGCGCCCGGAGGTCCTCATGGAGGCCTTCGGCATCCACTCCGACGAGGAGGGCCCCGTATGGACGCGCTGATCACCGGCCTCACCGAGTGGTTCACGGTCCCCCTGCAGTTCGAGTTCGTCCGGCGCGCCCTGCTGGTAAGCGTGGTCGCCGGTGTCGTCTGCGCGGTCCTGTCCTGCTGGATGACGCTCGTGGGGTGGTCGCTGATGGGCGACGCCGTCTCCCACGCCGTCCTTCCCGGGGTGGTGCTGTCCTTCATGTTCGGCCTGCCCTTCGCAGTGGGCGCCCTGGTGTTCGGCGCCGGGTCCGTCGCCCTGATCGGGGTGGTCAACCGCACCTCCCGGGTCAAGGAGGACGCCGTCATCGGCGTCGTGTTCACCGCCATGTTCGCCCTGGGCCTGGTGCTCGTCTCACGGGTGCCCAGCCAGACCGACCTCGGCCACATCCTGTTCGGCAACGTGCTCGGGGTTTCCGACACCGACATCTGGCAGGTGCTGGTCCTGGCCGCCGTGGTCCTGGCCGTGGTCTGGTACAAGCACCGCGACCTCACCCTGTACGCCTTCGACCCCGTCCACGCGCACGCCCTGGGCATCAACCCGCGCCTGCTGGAGACCCTGCTGCTGGGCCTGCTCTCGGTCACCGTCGTCGTGGCGCTGCAAGCGGTCGGGATCATCCTGGTGGTGGCCATGGTGATCATCCCCGGGGCCACCGCCTACCTGCTCACCGACCGGTTCGAGCGCATGCTGCTCATCTCGGCGTCGATCGCGGTGGCGGCGGCGGTGGCCGGTGTGTTCACCAGCTTCCACCTCAACGTGTCCACCGGCGGGTCGATCGTCCTCGCCCAGGCGGCGGCGTTCACCCTGGCCTACCTCCTCTCGCCCCGGCAGGGCGTGCTCCGGCGCGGGCTCTCCGCCCGCCGCCGCCGGGCCCGCGGCCGCTCCTCCGTCACCGCCGCCCCCTAGGATTCGGTGGGCGCCGGCGGCGGGCCGGAAGCGCCGGGCGAGGGGTGGTCGGGACGCATGGCCGGGAACAGCGTGGTGGACGACGAGGCCGCCTTCTCCGCACTGGCCGAACGCCACCGGCACGAACTCCGCGTGCACTGCTACCGGATGCTCGGCTCCTTCACCGAGGCCGAGGACATGGTGCAGGAGACACTGCTCAAGGCCTGGAGCCGCCGCTCCACCTTCGAGGGGCGCTCCACGTTCCGGGCGTGGCTGTACAAGATCGCCACCAACACCTGCCTGGACGCCCTCGACCGGCGCCGCACCCGGGACAGGCCCGTGGCGGAGGGCACGGGGGCCTCACCCTTCTCCGAGGTCCCCTGGCTCCAGCCGTACCCGGACGAGCTCCTGGACCGGGCCGCGCCGCCCGAGGGGGAGCCGGAGGCGGCGGCCGTCGCCCGCGAGACCGTCGAACTGGCCTTCCTCGCCGCCATCCAGCACCTGCCGCCCCGCCAGCGGGCCGTCCTCATCCTGCGCGACGTCCTCGGCCGGCCCGCCGAGGAGACCGCGAGCACCCTGGAGGTGTCGGTCCCGGCGGTCAAGAGCGCCCTGCAGCGCGCCCGGGCGACCCTGCGCGCGGTCCTTCCCCGGCACAGGACGGACTGGGGTCCGGTCACGGCCCCCAGCGAGGAGGAGCGCGCCGTCCTGCGCCGCTACGTGGAGGCCTCCCGGGACGCCGACCCGGACGGGCTCGCCGCCCTGCTGCGCGAGGACGCGCGCCAGACGATGCCCCCCGCGTCGCTGGTCTACGAGGGCCGCGAGGCCATCCTGGACCTGTGGCGCCCGGTACTCTCCGGGAACCGGGCCTGGGGTGAGTGGATCGCGGTGCCCGTGTCCGCCAACCGCAGCCCCGCCGCCGCCAACTACGTGCGCATGCCGGGGGAGGCGGTCCATGCCGCCGTCAACCTCGACGTGCTGCGGATCGAGGGCGGCCTCGTCGCGGAGATCACCACGTTCGGCCCCGAGACCCTGCCCGCGTTCGGGCTCCCGCCCACCCTCTGACCCGGGGGAACGCGCTCCGGCCCGGCCGCGTGCGGAAAATTCGCCCGGGCGCCGATTCCTTCTCCCTCCCGGTCCGGTCGTACGGGTGGGGCAGACGCGGCGGCACCGTGCCGCCGCGCGCCCGACACGGAAGAGGACACGACATGAGCGCGTACGAGCAGGACCCCGCCGGCCCCGACGCCGCCCTGACCGCGCTGGACCGCCTCGTGGGCGCCTGGAGGGTGACCGGCGGGGCCGAGGGCACCGTCGTCTACCGCTGGATGGAGGGTCGGTACTTCCTCCTCCAGGACGTCGACCTCGTCCAGGACGGCAAGAGGGTCGTCGGCCTGGAGGTCATCGGGAGGGAGCGGGTCTTCGGGGCCGAGCGGCCCGGCGAGGACATCCGGTCGCGCTTCTACGACAGCCTGGGCAACACCTTCGACTACGTCTACGAACTGGCCGGGGACACCCTCACCATCTGGGCGGGGGAGAAGGGGTCGCCCGCCCGCTACACGGGCGTCTTCAGTGCCGACGGGACCACCGTGACCGGCCCGTGGACCTACCCGGGCGGCGGCGGCTACGACTCCACGATGGTCCGCGCCGGCTGAGCCGCGGGACGGGCCGGGACCGGACGGGGCGGAAGTGCTGCGCCGAGGAGCTCCCCCTCCCGGCCCGGGGACGCGGGGGAGGGCGCCGGCCGGCGCCCCGGAGCGGTCAGCCGGGGAGGACGCGTTCGACGAGTTCCTGCCAGCTGTCGGCGAGGGGGTCCTCGGCGTCCGGCTCCGGGGTCCGGGCGATCTCCTCCCTCGACAGGTACAGCATGAGCGGGCCCTCCAGCGCGCTGGTGAGCTGGAGGGCGAGGCCGTCCAGGTGGCGGCGGGGGACGTCCGTCCGGCCGAGCAGCATCCGGAAATGGGGCAGGGTCATGCTGACCTCGCCCATCGGTGCGGGCCGGTTGCGGTCCAGCGCGGCCCTGACGAGGGTGTGGTGGACGAACAGGTAGGCGATGCGGGCGCGCCCGTAGGCGATCAGGCGCTGCTTGGGCGCGGCGCCCGGTCCCAGCGGCGGCGGCCCCGAGAGGACCTGTTCCTGGAACCGCCCCTCGCTGTCGTCCAGGAGGGCGTTGAAGATGCCGGCGCGGCTGCCGAAGCGGCGGAAGACGGTGCCCTTGCCCACACCGGCGCGTTCGGCGAGGGCGTCCATGGTGACCTTCTCCGCGCCGTGCTCGGCGAGCATCGCCCGGGCCGCTTCCAGCAGGATCAGGCGGTTGCGCGCCGCGTCCGCGCGTTCGGGACGCGGTTTTCCGAAGGGCACGAGAGGGGCGTTCACAGGAAGGAAACTACACCACGTTCGCTAAGCGGGGTAAAGTCCGCTTATGCTGTGGCCACGGTCCGCACCGCGCGGATCCCTGCCGCCCTTCTGCAGAAACGGACCCCATGAACCTGTTCCGACTGGACGCCAGCATCCTCCCGAGCACCTCCGTGAGCTCCGAGATCGCCGACCGCGCCGAGGCCGAGTGGACCGCCGCCAACCCCGGGGGCACCGTGACCCGCCGCCACCTGGGCACCGACCCGCTGCCCTCCGACGCCTGGACCCTGGCCACCACGGCCGGCTTCGCGGCCGAGCCCGACCGCACCCCGGCCCAGCGCGGGGCGCTCGACCTGGCCGCGGCGCTGGGCGCCGAACTGGAGGGCGCCGACGCCGTGATCCTGGCCGTGCCGCTCTACAACTTCGGCGTCTCCCAGCACTTCAAGGCCTGGTCGGACCTGGTGATCGCGGGCGTGGGCGCCACCACCCCGTTGCTCAAGGGCACCCCGACCCTGCTGGTCACCACCCTCGGCGGCGGCTACGGACCGGGCACGCCCCGGGAGGGCTGGGACCACTCCACCCCCTACCTGGAGCGCGTCGTGGGCGACATCTGGCAGGCCGAGCTGACCCTGGTCAAGTGCGAGCTCACCCTCGCCGCCACGACGCCGGCGATGGAGGGGCTGAGGGAGATGGCCGCGCAGCAGCGCGCCGAGGCCCTGGACGCAGCCCGTGACGCCGGGCGCGCGCTCGCCCGGGCCTGAACCGGTGGAGCCGCTGTCCGCGGACAGGGTCACGCGGACAGCGGCTCGGCGGACGCACGGGTTCGGTGGCAGGTGCTCGGGCGGAGCGGCGGGGTCCGCCGCCCCCGACACCGCCGCCCCGACGCGGCCCGCACGGACGCGCGCATGCCGGGGAGGGGCCGGCCGCGCCCCGCGCTGTCGCGGCCCGGGCCGCTGCGCCGCCGACTGCGGCCCCGATGGCGACCACCCCCCGATGCGGACGAGGACGTGTCGGGCTCGCCCGAGGCCGGGGGCGGGCGGGTTCGCCCTCGAAGGCCCCGGGCCCGATGCCCCGGTGGAGCCCTAGGACTCCACGACGCTCCGGAGCGGCCGGGCCGCGGAGCGGGCCAGGACCTGGCGCTCGTAGTGGCGGGCGGCCCTGGCCCGGTTGCCGCAGGCGGTCCCGCACCACTGCTGGCGGCCGTGGGCCTGCACGAAGTAGCGCACGCAGCGCGGCGCGGTGCAGGCCCGCAGCCGCTCCCGGTCGGGGCCGTGCAGGAGGGCGATGGCGGAGCGGGCCAGCGCCGCCACCACCCGTGTGTCGCAGGCTCCCCCGCCGGACCGGAGTTCGACCACGGGCACGTCGCCCTCGTCCCAGCGCAGCCGCGGCACGACGGGCTCCCTGGCGGCCGCGGAGTTGAGCCGCTCCAGGGCCTGCTCGGCGGGCAGGAGCCGGTGGGCGTCGGCGGGACTGGGCGGCCCCGGGCGCACGGCCCGGGCGAGCAGCGCCCTGACGGCGCCGCGCAGCGCCAGGACCTGGTCCCGCAGGTCCTCGTCGGCGCCGGAGCCGAGGACCTGCGCCCCGGGCAGGAGGTCCGCCACCGACGCCAGCCAGCGCGCGGTGTCCGGAACGGTGTCCAGGTCGTCCGCGACGCCCCCCGAGCCGTCGTGGCGGATCGTGCTGGCCAGTTCGAGCGCCAGATGGCGTTGCATGGATTCCCCGTCCTCGTCCCGTTTGCCCGTCGCCTTGCCCACGAGCTAACGTTCTAACGCTTAAGGCTAACTTATCCGTTAGAAGTGCGGGGCGGGAACGTGCCCGCGAGAGGACGACCATGACGGTTCTGCTCGCCCACATCAGTGACCTGCACCTGGACGGGACCGACCGCGCCACCGAGCGCGCCACCCGGACCGTGGACTACCTGCGCGGACTCTCCCAGGCCCCCGACGCCCTCCTGGTCAGCGGGGACATCGCCGACCACGGCGCACGCGAGGAGTACGCGGAGGCGGCCGGCCTGCTGGACCTGCCCTTCCCGGTGCTGAGCTGCCCGGGCAACCACGACGACCGTGCGGCCTACCGCGAGGTGCTGCTGGGGGAACCCGCATCGGGCGAACCCGTCAACCGGGTGCACCACGTGGCGGGCGCGGCCGTGCTGGCCTGCGACTCCACGGTCCCCGGCGAGGACGGCGGCCACCTCGACGCGGCCACCCTGGTCTGGATCAACGACACGCTGAACGAGCTGCCCGGCGACACCCCCGCGCTGCTGGCCCTGCACCACCCGCCGGTGCGCGTCCACCACCCGCTGCCCGACTCCATGCGCCTGGACAACGCCGACGACCTCGCCGGGCTCCTGGCCGCCCATCCTCGGGTGGCCGGGATCCTGGTCGGGCACGCGCACACCGGCGGGGCGACGACCTTCGCCGGACGGCCCCTGCTGCTGGCGCCCGGGGTGACGTGGACCCTGCGCATGCCGTGGGAGGGCGAGCCCGCCTTCAACCGCGACCAGCCGCCCGGCGTGGCCTTCCACGTCCTGGAGGACCACCGGCTGACCACCCACTTCCGCGCGGTGGTCTGAACGCACGGCCGCACGGTGGGCCCGGCCCCGACGGGGCAGGGCCGGGCGGCCCTCGCGGGAACCGCCCCCTCGCCCCGGCGGACGCGCGCGCGGCCGGGGACGCCCGCCGGAGCCCGGCTCC
>NZ_JBSHDN010000193.1:0-12036 GCF_053616335.1 Nocardiopsis sp. NPDC055824 | reverse complement strand
GCCCCCGACACGCGGGCGTCCTACTCGGAGATCCCGAAGCGCGCGTGCACGCGCTTCAGCGGGGCCGGCGCCCACCAGTTGGCGCGGCCGGCCAACCGCATGAACACCGGCACCAACACGCCGCGGATGAGGGTGGCGTCCACCAGGATCACCACCGCCATGCCGATGCCGAGCATCATCAGGTAGAGGACGTCGGAGACGGCGTAGGTGGCGAAGGAGGCGGCGAGGATGACCGCCGCCGCCGTGACCAGCGGGCCGCTGCGCTGGAGCCCGGCCGCGACCGCCCTCGTGTTGTCCCCGGTCAGGTCGTACTCCTCCTTGATCCGGGACATCATGAACACCTCGTAGTCCATCGACAGCCCGAACGCGATGCAGAACATCAGGATCGGGAACGTCGTCTCCAGCGTGCCGTTGGCGGTGAAGCCCAGCACCCCGGACAGGTTCCCCTCCTGGAAGATCCACACCAGGACCCCGAACATCACCGCGAGGCTGAGCACGTTGAGCACGATCGCCTTGGCGGGCAGCAGGATGCTCCCGGTCATCAGGAACAGGATGACGAAGGTGATCGCGAGGATGAGCCCGAACACCAGCGGCACCTGGCCCAGCAGGGCCTCGCGGAAGTCGGTCAGGTCGGCCGGGTAGCCGCCGATCTGCGTGTCGCCGGGTGCGGGCACGTCCCGGATCCGCTCGATCAGGTCCTCGACGTCGGTGAGGGCGTCGGAGCCGGGCACCACGGAGAACCAGGTGGCCTCGGCCGAGCCGAACCTGTCGTCGGCCCCGGGCTCGGGCCCCGCGACCTCCTGGCCGCCCGTGTAGCGGCCCGTGAGCGCGTCCACCTGGTAGACGCCCTCCACCTGCGACAGGGCCTGCGCGTACTCGCCGAGGGCGGCCGTGTCGGCCCCTCCGGGCGTGTCCACCAGCACCTGCACCGCGTCCATCTCCTCCTGGACGAAGTTGGTCTCGATCTGGTCCTGGACGTCGCGGCTGGAGTTGCCCTGGGGCAGCACGCGGGCGTCGGGCAGACCGAAGTCGAGCCCCGTGGCCGGGGCCGCCAGGAGGAGCACCGTGCCCAGCGCGGGCAGGCCCCACAGGATCGGCCGGCGCATCATCCTCAGGGCGGTGGAGTGCCACCACCCGCTGTCGGGGTCGGGCTCGCGCTTGGGGCGCACGCGGTGCCCGACCTTGGCGAGCGCGGCGGGCAGGATGACCAGCGCCGCGAAGACCGAGGTCACCACGGCCCCCACGCCCGAGTAGGCGAAGGACTGGAGGAAGGGGAACGGGAAGAGCATGAGGCAGGAGAGCGCGACCGCGACGGTCAGTCCGCTGAAGAAGACGGTGCGCCCGGCCTTGGCCACCGCCAGCGTGACCGCCTCGGGGACCTTCCTCCCCCTGGCGAGCTCCTCGCGGAAGCGGTTGATGACGAACAGGCTGTAGTCGACGCCGAGTCCCACGCCCATGACCAGTGTGAGGTTGGCGGCGAAGGTGGACACGTCGGTGAAGTAGGTGACGCCGCGCAGCAGCGCGAGCGTGGCGATCACCGAGAAGAGGCCCATGGCCAGGGTCAGTGCGGCGACGGAGACCCTGCGGTAGATCAGGAGCAGCAGGACGAACACCAGCGGGAAGATGATCAGCTCGGCGCGGATGAAGTCGGCCTGCGCCTGCTGGGCGGCCTGGCGGAAGATCTCGTCGCCGCCGCCCACCTCCACGCGCAGGACCTCGTCGTCGCGGGTGAACTCCGGGGAGATCTCGCCGAGCGCCGTGCGCGCCTCGGTGACGGTCCCCTCCATGCGGACGGTGATCAGCGCCTGGGACCCGTCCTCGGAGCGCATCGCGGGGGAGTCGCCCCGGCCCCAGTAGGACGCGGTCTCGGCGACCTCCTCGCGGGAGGCCAGGTCCCGCTCCAGCGCGGTCGCCGCCTCGACGACCTGCGGGGCGTCCACGTCGCCGCCCTGGGCGGTGACCAGGAGCAGGAAGTGGTGCTTGCCGGTGCCGAAGCCGTCCTCCAGCAGCTGCTCGACCCGCTCCGACTCCGAGCCCGGGCTCTCGAAGCGGCTGAGGAGCAGCCGGTCCATGGTCCCGGCCGCCAGGACCAGGCTGACCAGGGCCAGTGCGATGCAGGCCAGGATCACCCGGCCGGGGCGCCGGGCCAGGCCCTCCCCGAGCCGGGTCAGGAACGGGGGGCGCCCCGGCGGGGCCCCTTCTGTGCTCGGTGGTGAGGTTGTCGTCGGTGACGAGGCCATCGTGTGTGTTCGCCTTCCAGGGTCAGGAGGTGGGGGCGTGCCGCTCCAACCACGCGGCAGCCGTCTCGTACAGGAGCTCGGATCCGGCGTCGACCGTCACGAAGTGGCCGGCGTCGTCCAGGGTGGTGGCGGTGACGTCGGGGCTGGAGGTGAACAGCCCGGGATAGCCCTCGACGCCCTGGCGGAGGACGTCGTGGGCGCCGAAGACCAGGTGGACGGGGACGTCGATCTCCCCGACCAGGTCCAGGTCGTAGAGGATCGCCATGGGCTCGGAGATCATGACGCCGCAGGGGTTGCGGCCCCAGTGCTCCTCCACCTCGGCGGCCACGGCGGGGTCGGCGTCGGCGCCGAGCCCCCCTTCGCGGAAGTCCTCCAGGGTGGGGTCGAAGTGGACGTAGCCGCGGGGGTCGCCCGGTTCGGCGTGCTCCTCGCCGCCCTCCAGACAGGTCTGGTAGGCGGTGAGGAAGCGCCGGTTGGTGTCGTCGGTGATGCCCACGGCCGCCCACCCGCTCAGGAGCAGGCCGTCCACGTCGCCGAAGGAGACGGAGGCGGTCTCGGCGACCAGGGCGCCGCTGGAGTGGCCGCCCATGACCACGGTGTCGAAGGCGGCGGGCTCGCCCCCCTCCACCCCGTACGCCCCCTCGCGGAGCTGCCCGACCACCTGGTTCGCGATGTCGGCGTGGGCCCCGCTGCAACTGGCGAAGCCGTCGGGGATGTCGCTGGACCCGTAGCCGAGGCGGTCGATGGTGACCGAGGCGTGGCCGCGGGCGGCCAGCTCGTTGACGTAGTTGCGCCCCTCGACGTCCAGCCGCCAGATCCACTCGCCCGTGTTGGTGCCGTGGACCAGCAGGGTCACGGCCGGGGCCTCGGCCTCCAGGACCTCGGCCGGCGCGGTGAGGTGGCCGCGCACGGTGTACTCCTCCCCGTCGGCGGAGCACCGGCCGCGGGTGCGGTTGACGTTGTCGACCGTGAACTCCACGGGGAGGTCCACCACCCCCTCGGGGAGTTCGGCGGGGGAGGCGGGCACGGCGGCGCCCGCCGCCCCGGGAGCTCCCGCATGCGGGGCCCCGGACGAGGTCCCGGGAAGGGGCCCGGGGGCCCCGGGGGCCCCGGGGGCCGCGGCCGTGGTGGCAGCGACGGTGAGGGCCGCGGCGACGGCGGCCGCCAGGCGGGCGGCGCGTCCGAGGGGGCGGGTCATGGGTGCTCCTTGGCGTGCGTGGGCGCCGGTCGGGCGGCGGGGTCCCGTGCGGTTCACCGCTCCTCCAGCCATGCGGCGAGGTCCTCGCGCAAGGCGGCGGCGCCCGGTTCGAGGACGAGGTAGTGGCCGGCGCCGGCGACCGTGACGGTCTCGCTCTCCGGCGCCCCGGTGAAGAGCGCGGCGTGCGAGGCCCCCTCGCCCACCCGGGTGTCGTCCTCGGCGAAGGCGAAGAGGACGGGGACGTCGATGCGGTCCACGCGGCGCATGTCGGTGGACAGTGCCTCCACCTGGGTCCCGAGGTCCCCGCAGGGGGTGCGGTCCTGGAGGGACGCGGCGAGCGCGGCGGCCGGTGTGGAGGTGTCGTGGAAGTTGGCCCTGGTGAAGGACGTGTCGCCGACGTCGACGTAGGTGTATCCGGCGGGGTCGTCCCCGTCCGGGTCGGGCGGACCCGAGCCGGCGTCGGCGGGGACCCCTCCCTGCATGCAGGAGGCCAGGCCGCCGAAGAAGCGGGCGTTGGCGCGGTCGGTGACGCCGGTGCCGCTCCAGGCCATCAGGACCAGGGCGTCGGGCGCCCCGGCCCCCTCGAAGGAGTAGGCGGTGATCTGGGCGATCTGGGCGCCGCTGTGGTGCCCGGCCAGGGTGACCCGGTCGAAGGCCGGGACGCCGCCGTCCAGCGCCGCGGGGTCCCCGACCGTGTAGTCGCCCTCGCGGACCTGGGCGATGACCTGCGACGCCATGTCGGCCTGGCTCCCCAGGCACAGGGCCATGCCGTCGGGGCGGTCGCTGGAGCCGTAGCCGAGCCGGTCCAGCGTGAGGGAGGCCTGGCCGAGCAGGGCCATCTCCTCCGCGTGGTGGAGGCCGGGCTCGTCCATGCGCCAGAACCACTCCCCCGCCGCCTGTCCGTGCTGGTAGACGGTGACGGCGGGGTCCTCCTGCGCGAGTGCCGCCGCCGGGGCGGTCAGGTGCCCCCGGAGGGTGTACTCGCCGCCGTCGCTGTTGCACGGCAGCCGGGAGTCGTTGCCGTTGGTGACGGTGAAGGAGACGGGGACGTCGACGATGTCGGCTCCGGCCATCCGGCGCGCGGTGGCCTCGGCCCGCTCCTCCGCCGTGGGCACGGGCGCCGCGGAGGTCCCGGAGCCGCCCGCGGGCAGCAGCACGAGCACGGCGGCGGCCACGGCGGCGGCGCCGGCCCCGGCGATCAGGGCCTTCCTAGTCCCGGACATGGGCCACCTCGGTGTTCTTCCTGTCGGGCTCCGCGACCGGGGCGGGCGCGGGGCCCTCCTCCGGGGTCGCGGGGCGGCCGGTCGTGGTGTCGGAGGGGGCCGCCCCGGTGTCCGGTGCGTCCCCGCCTGACCCGTGCGGGCGGACGGGCTCGGCCGCGCCCTCGCCGAGGGTCGCGTCGAAGGCCCGGTGGAAGCGGCGCAGCGGCTCGGGGGCCCACCAGGTGGCCCGCCCGGTCATGCGCAGCACCGAGGGCACCAGGAAGCAGCGCACGACGGTGGCGTCGACGACCACCGCCAGGGCCACGCCCCAGCCGAGCATCATCGTGTTGGTGACGCGGGAGGCGCCGATGGCGAGCAGGACGACCGCCAGGGTGACGGCCGCCGCGGTGATGATGCCGCCGGTGCGCCGGAGGCCGAGTTCGACGGCCTTGCGGTGGTCGCCCACCCGGTCGTACTCCTCGCGCATCCTGGACATCAGGAAGACGCCGTAGTCCATGGACAGGCCGAAGGCGATGCAGAACATGAGGACGGGCAGGGCGGTGTCGATGAACCCGGTGGGGGTGAATCCCAGCGGCCCGCTCAGGTTGCCGTCCTGGAAGATCCAGACCACCGCGCCGAACATGGCGGTGAGGCTGAGCGCGTTGAAGAGCACGGACAGCAGCGGCAGGACCAGGCTGCCGGTGAGCAGGTAGACGAGGACGAGCATGCTCACGACGACGGCCGTCAGCGCGAGCGGGATCTGCTCGGCGATCGCGGCCTGCGCGTCCACGACGGCCGCGGCCTGGCCGGAGACGGACGTCTCCAGCGGGGTGTCGACCGCGCGGATGGCGCGGACCAGGTCCTGGCTCTGGGGGGAGATGTCCTCCACCCCGGGGTCGGGCATCACCTGGAGGTAGGCGAGGTCGTCGGACTCGCGCAGGGCGTCCACGGGGGTGCGGGCCCGGGTGTTGGCGCCGTCGGAGTACACGCCCAGGGGCGAGCGGACCTCGTCGACGTCGTCCAGGGAGGACAGGGCGGAGGCGTAGGCGTCGAGGGCGGCGGCGTCGGTGTCCTGCGGGGGGCTGTGGACGAGCACGTCGACCGCTCCGGTCGCGGTCGAGCTGAAATCGTCGCGGATGACGTCCATGACCTGGCGCGACTCGGTCTCGGCGGGCAGCTGGCGGTCGTCGGCCATGCCGAACTCCACCCGGAGGAAGGGCAGCCCGGCGACGACCAGGACGATGAGCGACACGGAGGCGAAGAGGGGGGCGCGGCGCATGACGAGGCGGGTGAGCCGCTGCCAGCGCCGGTCGGCGGCGTCCTCCGGGGAGAGGGGTTCGACCGCGCCGGTGCGGCGGCGGAGCAGGCGGCGCGGGTCCAGGGAGTTGACGC
The DNA here is from genome assembly GCF_053616335.1 of Nocardiopsis sp. NPDC055824. NCBI lineage: Bacteria > Bacillati > Actinomycetota > Actinomycetes > Streptosporangiales > Nocardiopsidaceae > Nocardiopsis > Nocardiopsis sp. NPDC055824. The sequence continues at coordinate 6,004 of NZ_JBSHDN010000193.1, read as the reverse complement.
GGTGGCCGAGGAGGGTGAGCAGGGCCGGGAGCACCACCAGTGAGGCGAGGGCCGCCAGCGCCACCACCGTCACGCCCGCGTAGGCGAAGGAGCGCAGGAAGTAGAGCGGGAAGAGCAGCATCGCGGCCAGGGCGGCGGAGATGGCCAGTGCGGAGAAGACCACCGTGCGCCCGGCCGTGCGGACGGTGACGGCGGTGGCCGTGGGCGGGTCGGCCCCGGCGGCCAGCTCGGCCCGGAACCGGCGCACCATGAGCAGGGCGTAGTCGATCGACAGGCCCAGCCCGAGGGCGATGGTGAGGCTCTGGGCGAAGACCGACACGTCGGTGAACCCGGCGATCACGTAGAGGGCGGCGTTGGTCCCGATGATGGCGACCACCCCGACCAGCAGGGGGAGGACCGCCGAGACGACGCTGCCGTAGACCCACACCAGGATGAGCAGGGTCAGGGGGAGGGCGATCAGCTCCGAGCGCAGGAGGTCCTCGGCGATGGTCGACTCGATGTCGTTCAGGACGGCGGTCTGCCCGCCGACGCTGACGGTGAGGGGGCCGTGCTCCCCTCCGTAGGCCTCCGCGATCGCGGCGACGGCGGGCCCCGCCTCGTCCTCCGTGCCGCTCACATGGGCGGCGATGAGGGCGCGGGAGCCGTCGTCGGACTTGAGCTCCTCGGAGCCGGTCTGCCAGTAGGAGGTGACGCCTGCGACGGCGTCCTCGTAGGCCAGCCCCTCGGCCAGTCCGAGCGCCCTGCGGGCGACCTCGCGGTCGTCCACCCCCGCCTCGGCCTCGACCAGGAGGATCAGGTTGGGCCGGCTGTCGGGGAAGTGCTCCTCCAGGACGTCGCCCGCCAGGGCGGACTCGGAGAGGGGGTCCTCCGTGCCCTGCCCCGCGCGGAGCCGGTCCGCGACCCCGGAGCCCAGGACCACGGCCCCGACCACGGCCAGCAGGGCGGTGAACAGCACCCACCAGGGTCTGCGCGTGGTCAGCCCGGTCAACGCGTCGAGCATCGTGCCACCCCCGTTCTTCTTGTGCGCGCGGGACCGCCGGTGGCGGTCGGAAGGCTCCGACCGCCACGGCGTGTACCGTCGTCGCCACAGTATCGTATAAGCATGCGACGATCATTCACCTAAACAATAGGGTTCACATATCGTTTACTTGGGGGAGTGCTGGACCCGCGGCAGCGGCGCGGAGCCGAGGAAGACCTCCGCCCGCCAGCCGGGGTCCAGGACGGCGACCGAGGCGACCACCGCGTCCGGGCGCACGTGCACCACCCACTCGCGCCCGCCCCCGCCCCCCGGGGGCCCGCCCCACCGGGCCACGTCGTGGGCCGCGGGGTCGGGCGCCGCGCCGTCGCGGCCGGTCAGCAGGAGCACGTCCACGTCCTCGGGGACCGCGCGCCTCAGCTCGGCCGCCGCGTCGGCGGCCCTCCGGGAGGAGCCGCCGACCAGCAGCGCCTGCCGCCCGGAGGCGAGGTAGTCGTGCAGGCTCTCGGCCTTGGTCCCGGCCGCGGGGACGAACGGCGCGTCGCCGATCCGCCGGCCCGGGACCGCGTTCCCCACCGCCTCGCGCTCCCGCCAGCCGGGCGGGGGCGCGGTGACGGCGGGGCTCTCCCGCAGGTCCGGGGAGATCTGGGCCAACTGCGGCACCAGCCGCTTCTCCAGCAGGCCCGACGCCGAGAGCGTGCGCATGAGCGTGTCGCGGACCAGGCGCGCCAGGGGCGCCCGCACCATCCACGTGCGGGTCTGCTGGTCCGCGCTGCGCACCACCGCCTGGGCGGTGGGCCGGCGTTCGAGCGGGTAGCTGTCCAGCAGCCCCTCCGGGGCGCCCCGGAGCACGGAGGCCAGTTTCCAGCCCAGGTCGAAACCGTCCTGGATGCCGGTGTTGAGCCCCTGGCCTCCCGCCGGGCTGTGCAGGTGGGCCGCGTCCCCGGCGATGAGCACGCGCCCGCGCCGGAACTCGCGCGCCACCCGGGCGTGGACCCGGAAGCGGCTGCGCCACCACACGCTCTCGATGCGCATCCCCGCGGGTCCCCGCTCGGCGAGCAGCCGGGCGAGCAGTTCGTCGCCGGGCGGCTCGGTGTCCCCATCCGGGGCGACGTCGAAGAACACCCGGTGCCCGCCGCCCGGCAGCGGCACGATCACCAGCACCCCGTCGGGGGTGAGGTGGTACTGGGCCTCCTTCTCGGGCACGGGGCCGCTCACCACCCCGTCGCTGAGCAGGAACACGCGGTCGTAGGTGTCGCCCTCGAAGGCCACGCCGAGCGACTCGCGGACCGCGCTGCGGCTGCCGTCCGCGGCCACCACCCAGGCCGCGGAGACCTCCTCCCGGCTGTCCGGGTCCCCCGAGGGACCGAGGACGACCCGCACGCCCTCCCCCGTCGGCTCCGCCGAGTGGACCTGGGTGGACCACTCGACGGACCCGCCGAGTTCGAGGAGGCGGTCGTAGAGCGCCTGCTCGGTGCCGGGCTGGGGCAGGCAGACCGGGCCGGGGAAGGCGGTCCCCTCCAGACCGCCGAAGCGCACCCCGCCGATCCTGCGTCCGCCGGAGAAGTAGGACGCCGACGCCAGCGGGAGGGATTGGCCGATCACCCTCTCGTGGACGCCGAGCCTGCGCAGGACCTCCAGGGCCCCGCTCCACAGGATGAGCGCCTTGGGCTCCTCGGCGACCCCCGCGCGGCGTTCGACCACGCGGCAGGGCACGCCGTTCTGGAGCAGGGTGCACGCGGCGGCGAGCCCGGTGGGCCCGGCGCCGACCACCAGCACCTGCGGCTGCGGCTGCGGCTGCGGCTGCGGGCCGGGGGCGCTCACAGGACCCCCTCCGCCGCTCGCCGGGGCTCGCCCGCCGCGTCCAGGAGCGCGCTCACGTCGGCGATCGCCTGGGCGTTGTCGCGGAAGCGGACCGTGGCCATGCCCATCCTGGCCGCGGGCTCCAGGTTCGCCTCCAGGTCGTCCACGAAGAGGCAGCGGTCGGGCGTCAGGTCCAGTCGCGCGAGGAGGCGCTCGTAGATCTCGGCGTCGGGTTTGCGCACGCCCTCGTGCGCGGAGTTCACCACGACCTCGAAGAGGTCGTCGGCGGGGACGGTGGCCCGCCAGAGCTCCTCCCACTCGATGACGTTGTTGGTGAGCAGGGCGATGCGGTAGCCGTCCCCGCCCAGCCGGCCCAGGAACTCGGCGAACTCCCGGTTCCCGGTGCGCCCGGCGAACCAGGCCTCGCCGAAGGTCCGGCCCTCGGGCAGCGCCCATCCCCCCTCGGGGAGCTCGGCGGTGATCTGCGAGACGAGGTCCGCCTCCGTGATGGCCCCGACCTCCAGCAGCGCCATGGGGTCGGCGCCGTTGCGCTCGGCGGCGGCCCCCATCGCGGTGAGGATGGCGTCGGGGGTCAGCCCCGCGGCCCCGGCGAAGTGCTCCAGGGTCTCGATGAGCGGGTTGGTGAGCACGCCGCCGTAGTCGCAGACGACGGCCTCGATGCGCTTCAGGACCACTGCGCCACCTCGATCCGGAAGGTGCTGCCCGCGACGCCCTGCTGGATGACGCGGACGTCCGCGCCCATGACCGGGCCGAACCGCTCGTCGCTGCGGAAGGGGACCAGGTCTGCCTCCACGACGGAGGCGAGGTCGTTCTCGGAGAACGAGGAGAAGGACGCCTCCACCGAGACGGGGGCCAGGGTGGCCGGGTCCAGTCCGCTGGAGCGCGCCACGGCCGCGACCGCCAGCTGGCGGGCGGCCTCGATGAGCAGGTTGCCAGGCAGGTGGTCCAGCGGGTGGTCGAACAGGTGGGGGTGGCTGTGGTCGGGGACCACGGTGGCCCTCCAGCCCTCCTCGCCGCGCTGCACCGGTTCGGTGATGACGACGTTGCGCGGGTCGCGCCGGCCGACGACCGAGGGCCGGGCGGGGACCGCGCGGGGCGCGGGTCCCGCGCTCCAGTCCAGGGCGTTGCGCCCCTTGCTGCGCAGTGCCTGGTAGGTGAGCTTGCTGACGAAGATGAGCGCGCCGGTGGCCTTGGCGACCTCGGTGCCGTTCAGCAGGACGTCGCCCCGGAAGTCGTATCCGCGAAGCTTCCCGGCCTGGTTGCGGTAGAGGTCGGCCTCGGTCCGGACCAGGAGCCGGCCGGGCTCGGAGCCCTGGCGCAGACCGTCGAGGTCGGTGATGTCCAGCGACATGCGCTGCATGATGAACGCCCGGTCCATGGGGACGTTCAGGTGCCGGTGGGAGATGAGCACGCCGGTCTGGCGGCACGCCTCCAGGATCAGGGGCAGGTCGTAGGCGGTCGACTCCAGCATGACGTGGCCGCGGGGGAGCTGGGCGGCCACGTCGAAGGTGCTCTCCCCCGTCTGCTGGGAGTCGGTGACGAAGACCTCGGAGACGGCGTTGCGGTGGACGAGCCCCCGGGGCACCGTCGAGTCGTAGTCGAGTTCGCGGACCTCGGCGTGCTCGGGGTCGAGCCCGGCGAGGGTGACGCGGTCGCTGGCCCCGGTGGCGGCCGGCTGCGCGCTGGTCGTTGCGTGGTTCATGTGCTTCCCTTTCGTTCACGTTCCCCGGGCGGGAGGCGTCTCCGCGTCGGGGGACGAGGTTCGGAACGGCAAAGAAGGGTGGTTCCCGTGTCGGGGCGGGCGGGCCACGGGCCGCCTCCGCACAGGACCGAGTATCCGGAGGCGCCCTGAAGGAGCCCTGAACAAGACCTGAAGGCGAATCGCGAAAGAAGTTCGCATTTTGCCGCGCACAGCACATCCACCTGCGAAAATGCACGCGCAATTGATCAAGGACCATGATCGTCATGGGATTGTGACTATCAACACAAGAGATGGCCTTGGGCTTGTCCGTAACCCCAGGGGCTGCGAAGCCACCGCGGTCGGCGCCGGAGCGGAACTTATCCATTACTTACAGGCATGGCCTGCGTGTTTATGATCGACTCGCCGCGCCCCCGGCGGCATCGAAGCGGCTGGGAGCGCTGTTCCACCCCGCAAGACCCTGGAATTCTCTCGGCGCCGGAACCCGGAATGAAGGACCGGAGAACCGAAAGAAGCAGGAGCACGTCAACGCGAGGAAGAGTCAGCTGGAAAGGCTCCTGAATGCACAGAACACAGCCTGAGACCACCACCCTGGGCGTACTGGGCGAACTGGCGGTCACCGACGGCACCGTCTTCCTCCCCCTGGGAGCCCCCAGGCAGCGCGCGGTGCTCGCCGCCCTGGCCATCAACGCCAACCAGTCACTGACCACGCAGCGCATCATCGGCATGGTCTGGGGTTCGACCTATCCGGCCTACGCCAACAACCTGGTGCACAAGTACGTCTCGGGCCTGCGCCGGGCCCTGGCCGGCCTCCCGGTCCACCGCCAGGTCCGCATCGAGAGCGGGTCCGAGGGCTACCGGCTCGTCGCCAGGCTGGACCAGCTCGACCTGACCCTGTTCCACATCCATGTCGAAGCCGCGCGCGACCTCCGTGAGCACGGGGAGCCGGGACGCGCGGCGGAGATGTTCGGGGAGGCCCTCGCCCTGTGGCGGGGCCCCCTCCTCGGCGAGCTGCCCGGAATCGCCTTCGACGACGAACGCGACTTCATGGAGACCGTCCGCCTGGTGGTGCTGGAGGAGTACGCAGCGCTGAGCATCCAGGTCGGCCGCCACAACGACGTGGTGGGGATGCTGCGCACCACCCTGCGCCACCACCCCTTGGAGGAGAACCTGGCCAGGCTGCTGATCCTGGCCCTGTACAAGGCGGGGCGCACGGCCGAGGCGATACGCGTGTACCAGAGGCTGTCCTCACGGATGCTGGGAGAGCTGAACATGCCGCCCCGCCCCGAGCTGAACGACCTGTACCACGCCATCCGGCGCCACGCGCCGATCCCCGCCCCGCACGCCTGACCCCGAGCGGCGGACACCGCCCGACGGCAGCGCGCCCCGTCCCGGCACCGACGCACCGCACCACAGCACCCGACCGCACGCGACGGCCGGCACGCCGGGCCCGGTCGGCCCGGCAGGCGCCGAGCACAGCGCTCCCCGGCGGCATGCCGCCGGGG
>NZ_JBSHDN010000192.1:0-12084 GCF_053616335.1 Nocardiopsis sp. NPDC055824 | reverse complement strand
GCGCAGGACCGTGGGGTGTGCCGCCTACGCCCGGGGCCGCTGGTCGACGATGCGCCGGAACTTGCCCACGGACCGCTCGATCTGCTCGGGGTCCACGACGTCCACGGTGACGCTCACGCCGACCCTGTCCTTGACCGTGGCGACGATCTCCCGGCTCAGGGCGGTGCGGCGCTCGGCGGTGCAGTCCGGGGCGGCCTCGATCCGCACGGCCATGCGGTCCAGGCGGCCCTCCTTGGTGAGCACCAGCTGGAAGTGCGGGGCGAGCCCGTCCAGGCCCAGGACGATCTCCTCGATCTGGGTCGGGAAGACGTTGACGCCGCGCAGGATGATCATGTCGTCGCTGCGTCCGGTGACCTTGTCCATGCGGCGCATGGGCCGGGCGGTGCCCGGGCGCAGCGTCGTCAGGTCGCGGGTGCGGTAGCGGATCACGGGCATCGCCTGCTTGGTGAGCGAGGTGAAGACCAGCTCGCCGCTCTGCCCGTCGGGCAGGACCTCCTGTGTGACGGGGTCCAGGACCTCGGGGTAGAAGTGGTCCTCCCACACGTGCAGGCCGTCCTTGGTCTCCACGCACTCGTTGGCCACGCCCGGCCCCATGACCTCGGACAGGCCGTAGATGTCGACGGCGTGGATGTCGAAGCGCTCCTCGATCTCGCGGCGCATCTGCTCGGTCCAGGGCTCGGCGCCGAAGATGCCGATCCTGAGGGAGGTCGTGCGCGGGTCGATGCCCTGGCGCTCGAACTCGTCCATCAGGGTCAGCATGTAGCTGGGGGTGACCATGATGATCTCGGGCCGGAAGTCCTGGATGAGCTGGACCTGCTTGGCGGTCTGGCCGCCGGAGGCCGGGATGACCGTGCAGCCGAGCTTCTCGGCGCCGTAGTGGGCGCCCAGGCCGCCGGTGAAGAGCCCGTAGCCGTAGGAGACGTGGACCTTGTGGCCGGGCCGCCCGCCCGCCGCGCGGATGGAGCGGGCCACGACCGTGGCCCAGGTGTCGATGTCCTCGCGGGTGTAGCCCACGACCGTGGGGCGGCCCGTGGTGCCGCTGGAGGCGTGGATGCGGCTGACCTGCTCCTGGGGGACGGCGAACATGCCGAAGGGGTAGTTGTCGCGCAGGTCGGCCTTGGTGGTGTGCGGGAAGAGGCCGATGTCCTCCAGCGTCCGCAGGTCCGCGGGGCGCACCCCGGCCTCGTCGAACTTCTTCCTGTACAGCGGCACGTTGGCGTACGCGTGGTCCAGCGTCCACCGCAGGCGCCTCAGCTGGAGGGCGCGCAGTTCGTCGACACCCATGCGCTCGGCCGGGTCCAGGAGGTCGGGTGCGGGCGCCTGCCCGAGGCGCTGGTGAGGGGCGGCACCGGCCGACTGCGTGGTGGTGTCGTGGCTTGCCATGGGCCTCTCCGTGTACTGTGCGCGGGAACCCGCCGGGCCGGCAGGCCCGGGGGGAGGGTGGGCGGGGGCCGCGCGGTCGTGGATGTGGTGCGGGCCCTGTGCGGGGGGACCCGACTTGCTTACTGACCGAACGTTCGGTTACTAATGCATTAACGCAGTCTCCGGGCGAGCATGTCAAGGAGAAGTGTCGATGATTTCACAGATGGCGGTGGCGCAGGCCACTGCCGCCAACACGGGAGGACGCACGTGAGCGACGTCTACTTGGTCGACGGGGTGCGAACCCCCCAGGGCCGCTACGGCGGCGCCCTCGCCGCCGTCCGCCCCGACGACCTCGCCGCCACGGCCGTCGCCGAGGCGGTCCGCCGCTCGGGCGTCCCCGGCGAGGCCGTCGACGAGGTGATCCTCGGCGCCGCCAACCAGGCCGGCGAGGACAACCGCAACGTGGCACGCATGGCCGTGCTGCTCTCCGGACTCGACCCCCGGGTCCCCGCCTACACCGTCAACCGGCTCTGCGCCAGCGGGCTGACCGCCGTCTCCTCCGCAGCCCAGGCCATCCGCGCCGGGGAGGCCGACGTGGTCGTCGCGGGCGGCGTCGAGTCCATGACCCGCGCCCCCTGGGTGATGGCCAAGCCCGGCACCCCCTGGGCCAAGCCCGGAGAGGTCGCCGACACCTCCCTGGGCTGGCGCTTCACCAACCCGCGCTTCACCGAGGCCGACGCGCGGGTCCCCGCCGGCGCCGCGCCCACCGACCTGCGCTACACGCTGTCCATGGGCGAGACCGCCGAAGAGGTCGCCCTCCTGGAGGGCCTGACCCGCGAGGAGTGCGACGCCTTCGCCCTGCGCAGCCACGAGCGCGCCGTCGCCGCGGCCGTGGCCGGGCGCTTCGACGCGGAGATCGTCCCGGTCACCGTCACCGACCGCAAGGGCCGGACCCACGAGGTCACCGCCGACGAGGGCCCCCGCCCCGACTCCGGCATGGAGAGCCTGGGCAGGCTGCGGCCCGTCTTCCGCGAGGGCGGCGTCGTCACCGCCGGCAACTCCTCCTCGCTCTCCGACGGAGCCTCCGCCCTCGTCCTGGCCGGCGGGAACGCCGTCCGCGAGTACGGCCTCACCCCCCGCGCCCGCGTCGTCGGCTCCGCCTCCGCCGGGGTGGACCCGCAGCTCATGGGGCTGGGCCCCGTCCCGGCCACCCGCAAGGCCCTGGACCGCGCGGGCTGGACGGTCGGCGACATCGGTGCGGCCGAACTCAACGAGGCCTTCGCCGCCCAGTCCCTGGGCGTGGTGCGACAGCTGGGGATGGACGAGGGGATCGTCAACGCCGACGGCGGCGCGATCGCCCTGGGCCACCCGCTCGGCAGCTCGGGCTCCCGCATCCTCGTCACCCTGCTCAACCGCATGGAGCGCGAGGACGCCCGGCGCGGACTGGCCACCCTGTGCGTCGGCGTCGGCCAGGGCGTCGCCCTCCTGGTGGAGCGCCCGTGAGCGCCCGCCAGGACTTCGGGACGCTCCTCGTCGACCGCCGCGAGGACCGCGTGGTGGTCGAGCTGCACCGCCCCGAGGCGCGCAACGCCATCAACGCACGGATGATCGCCGAGCTGCACGAGGTGTGCGCCGAGATCGAGGCCGACCCCAGGCCGCTGCTGCTCACCGGGCACGGGAGCGTGTTCGCGGGCGGCGCCGACATCGCCGAGCTGCGCGAACGCGGACGCGAGGAGGCGATGGCCGGCATCAACAGCCGCCTGTTCGAGCGCCTGCACCGGCTCCCGGCGCCCACCGTGGCCGCCGTGGACGGGTGGGCGCTGGGCGGCGGGGCAGAGCTGTCCTACGCGTGCGACATCCGGCTCGCCACGCCCACCGCCGTCTTTGCCCAGCCCGAGCCGGGACTGGGCATCATCGCGGGGGCCGGCGCGTGCTGGCGGCTGCGGGAGCTGGTCGGCGCCTCGGTCGCCAAACAGGTGCTGCTGGGCGGTTTCCGGCTGGACGCCGAGGCGGCCCTGCGCCACGGCCTGGTCGCCGAGATCGTCCCGGCCGGGGAGCTGCGCGCGAGCGCCCACGCCCTCCTGGACCGGATGGCGGCCTCCTCGGCACCGGCCCTGCGCATGACCAAGCTGGTCCTGGACGCCGACGGGGCGCACCCGCTGGCCGACGACATGGCGCAGGCGGTGCTGTTCGAGAGCGCCGACAAGCACGACCGGATGACCCGTTTCCTGGAGAGGAAGAAGCGTTGAGCACCCACGAGCAGAGCGCCGCCGGGGCGGGCGTCCCCGCGGTCGTCGCCGTCGTCGGCGGCGGCACCATGGGCGCCGGGATCGTCCAGCAGTTCCTCACGGCGGGCGCGGACGTGGTCCTGGTCGAGGCCACCGCCGAGGCCGCCGGGGCCGGCCGCGCCCGGGTGGCCGCCGGTCTGGAGGGGGCACGCTCCCGGGGCAGGATCGACGCCGAGCCGGCCGCCTACCTGGCCCGGCTGCGCACGGTCACCGACACCGCCGCCATCCCCGCCGACACCGGCCTGGTGGTGGAGGCCGTGCCCGAGCGGCCGGAGCTGAAGATCGCCGTGCTCACCGCCGCGGAGGCGGCCGTGGGCGAGGACGCCGTCCTGGCCTCCAACACCAGCTCCCTGTCGGTCACCGAACTCGCGGCCGCGCTCCAGCGCCCCCACCGCTTCCTGGGCACCCACTTCTTCAACCCGGTCCCCGCCTCCAAGCTGGTGGAGATCGTGGTCGCCCCCGGGACCGACCCCGCCGTGCTGGAGTCGGTGCGCGGCTGGGTCGGCGCCCTGGGCAAGACCGAGATCGCGGTCAGGGACGCACCCGGGTTCGCCACCAGCCGCCTGGGCGTGACGCTCGGCCTGGAGGCCATCCGCATGGTCGAGGAGGAGGTCGCCTCCCCCGCCGACATCGACACCGCCATGGAGCTGGGCTACCGCCACCCGATGGGGCCGCTCCGGCTCACCGACCTGGTCGGGCTCGACGTGCGCCTGGCCATCGCGGAACACCTGGCCTCCGAGCTGGGGGACCGGTTCGCGCCCCCGGAGCTGCTGCGCCGTATGGTCGCGGAGGGAAAGCTCGGCAAGAAGACCGGCCAGGGCTTCCACACCTGGGACGAGGGAGAATAGAGCGTTGAGCGAACAGAGGGCGGCGGAGTTCGTCGAGGCCGACGGGATCGCCACGGTGCGCCTGAACAGGCCCGCACTGACCCGCGAGGTCAAGGAGGAGCTGCTGGCGGCGCTCCGGGGCGCGGCGGCCTCCACCACGGCCCGCGCCGTACTGCTGCTGGGGTCGGCCAAGGCCTTCTGCGTGGGCCAGGACCTGGTCGAGCACGCGCGGATCCTCGAGGAGGAGCCGGGCCAGGCGCTCACCACGGTGCGCGAGCACTACAACCCGATCGTGCTGGCCCTGGAGGGCATCCAGGTGCCCGTGGTGGTCGGGATCGGCGGGGCGTGCGTCGGGGCCGGACTGGGGTTCGCCCTGGCCGGGGACGTGCGCATCGCCGCGCGCAGGGCCAAGTTCGGCACGGCCTTCACGGGCATCGGGCTGGCCTCGGACTCCGGCCTGGCCTACCGCCTGGTGTCGTCGCTGGGACAGGCGCGGGCCATGGAGCTGATGCTCCTGGGCACCGTCGTCGGCGCGGACCGCGCCCTGGAGCTGGGCCTGGTCACCGAGGTCGTGGAGGACGACGCCTGGGAGGGGCGCGCCCGCGAGGTCGCCGCCCTGCTCGCCTCGGGCCCGACCAGCGCGTTCGTGGCCGCCAAGCGCGAGGTCCGCTCGGCCGCCGACGGCGCCCGTGACCTGCCCGAGCTGCTGGAGGAGGAGGCCGACCTCCAGAACCAGCTCGGGATGACCGCGGACCACGCCGGGGCGGTCGAGGCCTTCCTGGCCAAGCGGGCCCCGACCTTCGGCGGCGGCTGAGCTGGGGGATCCCCCCGCCCCGGGGACTTGCCCGGGCGGGGGAATCCGGGGATACTAATTACTGACCGAACGTTCGGTTATGAATGGGGAACGATCAATGTCCACCGTGACGGCCCAGGAGACGCCCCCCGGCGCAGACCTGGAACACCAGGCGGAGTTCGACGCCAAGGTCGCCGCCGACCAGCGCATCGAGCCGCGTGACTGGATGCCCGAGGCCTACCGCAGGACCCTGGTGCGCCAGGTCTCCCAGCACGCCCACTCGGAGATCATCGGCATGCAGCCCGAGGGCGACTGGATCGCCTCCGCGCCCAGCCTGCGGCGCAAGGCCATCCTGCTGGCCAAGGTCCAGGACGAGGCCGGGCACGGCCTGTACCTGTACGCCGCGGCCGAGACCCTCGGCGTGGACCGCGCCGACCTGACCGAGCGCCTCATCGAGGGGCGCCAGAAGTACTCCTCGATCTTCAACTACCCGTCGCTGACCTTCGCCGACGTCGGCGTGATCGGCTGGCTGGTCGACGGCGCCGCGATCTGCAACCAGGTCCCGCTGTGCCGCAGCTCCTTCGGCCCCTACTCCCGCGCCATGGTGCGCATCTGCAAGGAGGAGTCCTTCCACCAGCGGCAGGGCTACGAACTGCTCATGCGGATGATGGAGGGCACCGAGGGCCAGCGCCGGATGGTCCAGGACGCCGTCGACCGGTGGTGGTGGCCCTCCCTGATGATGTTCGGCCCGCCGGACGCCGAGTCGCCCAACACCCGCCAGTCCATGGCCTGGCGCATCAAGCGCGACACCAACGACGACCTCCGCCAGAAGTTCGTCGACATGAGCGTCCCCCAGGCCGAGAAGCTGGGCGTCACCCTCCCCGACCCCGAACTGGCCTGGAACGGGGAGCGCGGCCACTACGACTTCGGCGAGCCCGACTGGGTCGAGTTCAAGCAGGTCGTCTCCGGAGCCGGCCCCAAGAACGCCGAGCGCGTCGCGCGCCGCCGCGCCGCCCACGAGAAGGGCGCGTGGGTCCGCGAGGCCGCCACCGCCTACGCCAGGAAGCACCAGAGCGCCGAGGAGGCCACGGTATGAGCGACGACGTCACCGGCGCCACCGGGGCGGCCCGCCCCGAGTGGCCCCTCTACGAGGTCTTCGTCCGCGGCAAGCGCGGCCTGAACCACGTCCACGTGGGCTCCCTGCACGCGCCCGACCGCACCATGGCGCTCCACAACGCCCGCAACCTCTACACCCGCCGCAACGAGGGCGTCAGCATCTGGGTGGTGCTCGCGCAGGACATCACCGCGTCCAGCCCCGACGAGAAGGACCCCTTCTTCGCGCCCAGCGGTGACAAGGTCTACCGCCACCCGACCTTCTACCCCATCCCCGAGGACGTCCCGCACATCTAGCGCGGACGACGGGACCGGGGAACACGAGGCCAAAGGAAACAACCATGAGTGGCGACACCATCTTCACGGCCCTGACCGAGGAGCACGGCGGCGACGCCCGCTGGGCCTTCGGCACCGGCTTCACCGACGCCCTCGCGGGCGTGGACACCACCCTTCCCGCGGGGGTGGACGGCGGCGACCTCGCGCTGTACTGCCAGATGCTCGGCGACGACGCCCTCGTCCAGGCGCAGCGCCTCGTCGAATGGGTGACCGACGCGCCCGAACTGGAGGAGGAGGTGGCGCTGGCCAACATCGCCCTCGACCTCCTCGGCCAGGCGCGCCTGCTGCTGGCCCGCGCCGGCCAGGCCGACGGCACCGGCCGCGACGAGGACGCCTTCGCCTACCGGCGGGGCCCCACCGAGTTCCGCAACGTGCACCTGGCCGAGGCCCCCCGGGGCGACTTCGCCCGAGCCGTGGTCACCCTGCTGGCCCTGTCCAGCTCCCGGCTCGCCCTGTTCGCCCGGCTCACGGACAGCAAGGACCCCGTGCTCGCCGCGATCGCCGCCAAGGCGGTCAACGAACTCGCCTACCACCGCGAGTACGCGGTCTCCTGGACCCTCCGCCTGGGCGACGGCACCCCCTACTCCCGCGAGCGCACGGCCGAGGCCGTCGCCGCCGTGTGGCCGCTCACCGGCGAACTCTTCGCCACCCACCCCGTCGAGGCGCGCCTGGCCGGCCAGGGCGTGGGCGTGGACCCGGCCACCGTGCGCGACGAGGTCCACGCCGTCCTCGCCCGGGTGCTGGTCGAGGCCACGCTGGACGCCCCCGCGCCCTTCCCCGAGAGCGCCACCGCCGGGCGCGACGGCAGGCACACCGAACTCCTCGCCCCGCTGCTCGACGAACTCCAGAAGGTGGCCAGGGAGCACCCGGAGGCGACATGGTAGCCACGGACCGGACCACCGGCCCCGAACGCGCCCGGGCGGCGGCCGCGGCGGTCACCGACCCCGAACTGCCCATGCTCACTCTCGCCGACCTGGGCATCCTGCGCCGGGTCGAGATCGAGGAGGACGGGACCGCGGCCGTGTGGATCACCCCCACCTACTCCGGCTGCCCTGCGCTGGCCGAGATGCGAGCCGACGTGGACCGGGCCGTGCGCGGCGCGGGCTTCGACCGGGTGGAGGTGCGCACCGAGCTGTCCCCGCCCTGGACCACCGACTGGATCACCGACGAGGGCAGGCGCAAGCTCTCCGAGAACGGCATCTCACCGCCCGGCGGGGCGCCCCGCCGGGCGCCGGGGCCCGTGCCGCTGACCCTGATGCCCACCCGCACCGTTCCGCGCTGCCCGCTGTGCGGCGCGGCCGACACCGAGGAACTGTCCCGGTTCGGCGCGACCTCCTGCAAGTCGCTCCACCGCTGCCGGTCCTGCCTCGAACCGTTCGAGCACGTCAAGGAGATCTGACAGTGACCACACCCGTCACCGACGCCGGGCAGGCCCCGCCGCGCCGCCGGGGCGCCTTCCACCGGCTGCGCGTGGCCGCCGTCGAGCGCCTGTGCGACGACGCCGTCGCCGTCACCTTCGAGGTGCCCGACCACCTGGCCGAGGAGTACGCGTTCGCCCCCGGGCAGTCGCTGACCCTGCGCCGCGAGGTCGACGGCGTGGAGGAACGGCGCAGCTACTCCATCTGCGCCCCCGTCGGGGAGGCCCCCCGCGTGGGCGTGCGCCTGGTACCCGACGGCCTGTTCTCCGGATGGCTGGTGAACGAGGTCCGGCCGGGCGACGAGGTCGAGGTGGGCGCGCCCACCGGACGCTTCAGCCCCGACCTGGGCGCCTCGGCCCGCCACGTGATGATCGCCGCCGGCTCGGGCATCACCCCGGTGCTGTCGATGGCCTCGTCCCTGCTGCGCCGCACCGGGTCCCACGTCACCCTGCTGTACGGCAACCGCCGCAGCGACACGGTGATGTTCGCCGACGACGTGGCCGACCTCAAGGACGCGTACGGGCACCGCTTCGAGCTGGTGCACGTGCTCTCCCGCGAGCCGCGCGAGGCCGACCTGTTCACCGGGCGCCTGGACGGCGGGAAGCTGGAGGCGCTCCTGGACACGGTCGTCGCCGCCGACGCCGCCGACCACTGGTGGCTCTGCGGGCCCTACGGGATGGTCACCGACGCCAGGGAGGTCCTGGAGGGCCGCGGCGTGCCCGGCGACCGCATCCACCAGGAGCTGTTCTTCGTCGAGGGTGCGGAGCCGCCCCCTCAGACCAGGCACGAGGAGCCCGGGGTGGAGGGGCCCTCCAGCGAGGTCACCGTCGTCCTGGACGGCCGCACCAGCACCCTGACCCTGCCGCGCGGCGTACCTGTGCTCGACGCGGCCCAGCGCTACCGCCCCGACCTGCCCTTCGCCTGCAAGGGCGGCGTGTGCGGGACCTGCCGGGTGAGGGTCTGCGAGGGGGAGGTGCGAATGCTGCGCAACTACGCGCTCAGCGACGCCGAGGTGGAGGCCGGGTACGCCCTGTCCTGCCAGTCCGTCCCCGAGACCGACACCGTGACCGTGGACTTCGACTCGTGAGCGCCCGCAACGAGACCGCCTGGCGGATGTTCGAGGCCGACCGCGCGTCCAAGAACCTGGGGATGCGCCTGGTCCGGGCCGACCACGGCACCGCGGTCGTGGAGATGACCGTCGGCCCGATGATGGTGAACGGGCACGGGATCGCCCACGGCGGATACGTGTTCACCCTCGCCGACACCGCCTTCGCCTGCGCGTGCAACACGGACGGGGGAGGGGTGACGGTGGCCTCCGGCGCGGACGTGACCTTCGTGGCCGCCGCTCACGAGGGCGACGAGCTCGTGGCCACCGCCCAGGAGCGGACGCTGTTCGGCCGCAGCGGCCTCTACGACGTCACCGTGCGCCGGGGCGAGGAGGTCGTCGCCGAGTTCCGGGGGCGCAGCCGCACCCTGCCCGGCCGCACCTGACGCGAGAGGGGAACCGACACACGTGGGGCCGGGCCGATGAGGGCCCGGCCCCACGTGTGCGCGGGGGAGAACATCCGTGATTCCTGCTGCGCAAGTCCTGGCCCTTCGTGTGCGGAAGAGTCCGTGTCCGCAACCGGCCAAGGGGGTTTATGGCCAAGTCACTGTACACAAAGGGCCTTGTGGGGCTTTCGAGAGTCTTGTTGCTTATGTGGGGTTGTCAGTAGGTTTCTCCCATTCGGTCCCTCCGTCCGCGCACAGGCGGACCCGACCAGACGGGCATCCCCCACATGCGTCGTTCCCTGACCCGTACGACGGCGGCCGCGGCCGCCCTCGCACTGGCCCTCTCCCTTCTCGGGCAGTCCCCCGCACTGGCCGAGGACAATCGCCCCCCGGACCGGCCGGAGACCTCCACGCTCACCGCGCGCGGCGAGGCCTGCTCGACGGACCCGGCCGATCCCACCCTCCTCAACAGCACTACGCTCACCCTGAGCGGAGGCATCTCCGACCCCGACGCGGAAACGGTGTCACAGCAGGTCAAGGCACAGTTCGAATGGGGCCTCGAAGGCTCCGAGGAGCCACTCGGCAGCTCGGACTCCGCGTACGTCTCGCAGGCTCCGGGCGGTCCCCCCGTGACGCACTCGATCACCGCGAGGGACCTGCCCGAAGAGGTCCTGATCGGCTACCGCGCCCGTGGCCACGACACACGGGCGTGGGGAGAGTGGTCCGACCGGTGCTGGATCGAGATCAGCACGAGCAAGCCCGCGGCGCCGCCGACCGTCACGTCCGACGACTACCCCGCCGACAACAGGTTCCACGGTGCACCTGGGCGGTCGGGCGACTTCACGTTCGACGCCAACGGCGTGGATGACGCGGTCGCCGTCTACTACTCCGTCGACGACAACATCTGCACCACGCGGGTGGAACTGAAGGAGCCCGGTGGGGAGGCCACGGTTCGGATCACACCGCAAAGGTCCGGCCCCCGGTCGATCCACGCGCGTTCCGTGGACGCCTACGGCAATTCGTCTCCGTGCGCGAGGGTCTACGAGTTCTGGGTCGCGCCGCACGCCGACCCCGTCGCCTACTTCCCCCTCGACGAGGGCGGGGACTCCACCGCACACGACTCCATGGTGAGGGGCAGGACCGCCGAGGGCACCGGTGCCATCGACTGGGCGCGGGGCAGGGCGGGCACACGCGGCGGCACCCACCGACTGGAGGGGGCGTCGGTGGTGACGTCCGACGGCCACCTCCGCACGGAGGGGCCCGTCGTCGACACCTCCGGCGCGTTCACGGTGACGGCCTGGGTGCGGCTGGACGACACCGGTGAGGACGCCGTCGCCGTTTCCCAGGACGGTGAGCACGTCAGCGGATTCCAGCTCGGCTACGACGCGCACGAGCGGCGCTGGGCCTTCCGGCAGACGTCTGCCGACGACGTGGACGCCGAGTTCGACCGTCAGGTCCTCTCCCGGGAAGCAGCCGAGACGGGTGCCTGGACCCGGTTGCTCGCGACCCACGACCCCGCGGAGGACAGGATCGACCTCTACGTCGACGGCGTCCACCAGGGCGGAGCGGACCACGCGTCGGCGTGGAACGCCGGGGGAGCCTTCGCCATCGGCGGCGGCACGGGGCAGGGCGGATCGGTCCTCGGCTGGCCGGGGGCGGTCGACGACGTGATCGTCTGGGAACGCGTCCTCTCCGACGAGGCACTGGTCGATTCGAGCACCGGTCGATCGGAGGTCTGGGAGTACGCCAACAGGCCCGTCGTCCAGGAGGGCGTGTGGCTGCTGGACGAGTACGACGGTCCCGCGGCTGCCGACAGCACCGACCACGGGCTCGACGCGACGCTGCACGGCGATCCCGCCACGGTGTGGGACGCCACCTACTCCGAAATCCGGTTCGCCCCCGCCGTCGTGCTGGACGGCGCGCTCGCCGAGCACTTCCGCACCGACGGGGCCGCCGTGCGGACCGATCGCAGCTTCACGGCCTCGGCCGAGGTCCGTCTGGACGATGGCGAGGCCGACGCGGTGGCGCTGTCACAGAGCGGCGAACACACCTCGGGGTTCGCGCTCGGGTACGACGCGGACAGCCGCCGGTGGGTCTTCGAGACGGCCTCGGAGGACGCCGGCGGGGGCGGCGGTGCGCACCGGGTCCTCTCCGACACCTTCGCCGTGACCGGTAGGTGGGTCCACATCCTCGGCGTCTACGACCACACCGTCGGCACGCTGGAGCTCTACGTGGACGGACAGCTCGCGGGAACGACGACGCGTGAAGGGTCCTGGCACGCCGACGGGGACGTCGTCATCGGCGGAGCCGGCCACGCCGGCGGCGTCGAGCGTGCCTGGACCGGAGCGCTCGGCCTGGCCCAGGTGCACCAGGGAGTGGCACTGCGGCAGGACATCACCCACATCAGGTTCGGTCGGCCCCCGGTGTGAGCCCGGCGGGGTGGGCCCGTCGCCGAC
>NZ_JBSHDN010000191.1:0-12097 GCF_053616335.1 Nocardiopsis sp. NPDC055824 | reverse complement strand
GGCGCGGTCAGGCCCGCGCCCCCGCGGTCGCCGCCTCGCGGTCCCTCCCGGCCCGGACCTCAGGCGCGCTGCCGGTTCTGGAGCCACCCCCACACGGCGGTGGCGACGAACAGGATCGCGCCGATGACGGCGAGCCAGACCAGCCCCTTGATCACCACGCCGATGATGGTGAGGATCAGCCAGATCGCCAGCAGTACCAGGATGAGGTAGACCATGTCGCCTCCTGAGGATGTGCGTTCTGTGGGGGTGGCCTACCCGTTCGCCGGGGTTCCGCACATCACGGGCCGCGGGGAGGGCCCTCAGGGCCAGGTGCCGTCCACCACGGTCCCGTGGTCGGGCTTGTTGCTGTCCATCCACGCCTGGCGGTTGCGGGCGTAGGAGAGGGCCCAGTCGACCTGGCGCCGGTGCAGCTCGGCGAGGTCCGCCGAGGCGAGCCCGGGGTGGCGGGCGCCGATCTCCTCGGCCAGGGCCAGTGCGGCGGAGGCGTCGCCCCGGGCCGTGTGGGCATCGGTCAGCTCCACCCCGTAGTACTCGCACATGGCGCCCAGGTTGCGCTTGCCCTTGCGGTAGGGCTCCACCCCGCGGTCGATCACGAGCGGGTCCACCACGGGGGCGGGAGGCCCGCCCAGGCGCTCCTCCAGGGAGGCCAGGCCGTACCGTCGCAGTTCGCAGGAGAGGACCCGCAGGTCGTAGGGGGCGTTGAAGACCACGAGGCCCTGGCCGGCGGAGAGCTGGTCGGCCAGGGCCCCGGCGATCTCCTCCAGGCACTCGGCGGCCGGTCGTCCCTCGGCGCGGGCCCGTTCGGTGCTGATCCCGTGGACCGCCACCGCTCCCGCCGGGATCTCCCGCTCGCCGGGGCTCACCAGCCAGGTGCGGGCCCTGCCCTCGCGGTCCACGAGGGCGGCCGACACCAGGAAGGCGGTGTCGGGGTCGCGGGAGGAGGTCTCGGAGTCGAAGCCGAGCAGGGGGGTGGTGTGCCAGCCGGGGTGCGCGCCCCGGGAGGGCGGGACGGGGCGCGGCTCGTGCTCGGCGCAGTAGGTGAGCCAGCGGCCGTCCCCCTTGAGGACGATCCCCTCGCCGGTACCGACGGCGACCTGGCAGGTGGTGCATGTCCCGGGGTAGCGGTTGCGCATGGATTCCTCTCGGCCGGATGGTCGGCACTGCTGTGAGCAGCGGCGATGTTCCATCGTAGAGCGGCTCTGCGACAGTCGGGGAGGGGGTGGGAGGGGCGGTGCCGGTGGGGCGCGTGTGTGCGGGGGCCTTCTTCTGGGGAGGGGAAGGGCATGAGTTTGGAAGAGGCATCACGTCAGCTGGAAGCAGCCATCCACGACGCACGGGTTTCCTTCGACTGCATCCTGTTGGAGGAGCTCGACCGCGCGCACACGAACGCGATCACCGCCAGAGCCGCGGTCGACGCGGCGGAGCAGGCCATCAGGGTGGAGTTCGAGAGGCGGGAGGCCGCCAAGGAGGACTCGTCGGAGACGACGGGGACCGCCGACTGACCCGCCGTCGAATCGAACATATTTTCGATCAAAGGGTATGCTGGTCGGCATGCCCGATCAGCCGCTGACGCCGGACTGGCCCGCGAGTGTTCACCCGCCCGGGTCGGACTCCTTCGAGCAGACCGCCCTCGTGTGGCTGTTCGACCACGTGCCCGCCGACTACCGGCTGCACGGGGTCCTGCGTCGTCATCCCGTAGCCCTCTCCCGGCTGGCCCGCCAGTACGTCTCCGCGGCGCTGGAGGCCGCCCGGGAGGGGTACCGGACCGCACGGGTCGACCTCCGCGACCACCTGCCCCCGCACGCGCTCGACCAGGTGATGAACGCCTACCTCGCGGAGGGGCAGCGCATGGCGGGGGTCCTGCGGTCGGTCGAGGCGGTCGACGCGGCGCTCCGCTCGGCCACCGGAGAACGGGGCGCGGATGTGTGAGCGCCCCGACGCGGGACCGCGCACGGGGGCGTTGTCCGGGCGCGGACGCCCCGGACACGGGACGGCGGCCGCCGCGCGCGGGCGATCAGGCGGTCACCCGGACCACCACGGCCACCTCGTCCCCGGTGTTCACCAGGAAGTGGTGTCCCCGCGCGGCCCCTCCCACGGGTGCGCCGACCACGCGGGCCCGGCCCTCGGCCAGTTCCGAGGCCGAGCGCATCTGACCGTCGGGGGCCGACGCGATCAGATGGGCGCGACCGCTGACCAGGTAGAGGACCTCCATGCCGTGCGGACGCGCGGGGTGGTCGGCGGGGCCGGACACGAAGCTGTTGGGTTCGAGGGCCACGGTGGTCACCCGCAGCCGGCCGCTCGCGTGGCGGCGGGCGGCGCGGGGCGCCGGCTGCCAGTGCCCCCGCCGGGTCGGCCACAGGGTGGGTCGGCGCAGCGAGGTCGCGGCGCCGCGGGCGGCCGCCACCAGCCGGCCCAGGGTCGGCAGACGTCGTTCGCCCAGGTGGGCATAGCCGGAAGGACGTCCGGCGTCCACCACGTCGCCGATCCCCTCCAGCGAGACCGGCCCGGGGGCCGGGGACGGGGTGTCGGAGGGGCGGCGGGCGGCCGGCGCCGACACGGCGGACGGCGGGGCCTCGGAGGACGGGAGAACGGCGGTGGGGTCGAGAGTGCGCTGGGGCATCGTGAGAGGATCTTTCCCGTGTGCGCGCCCGTGTGTCGGGAACGCGCGGATGTCGTCGGTGGGTCCCGGCGGGCCGGGCGGCAGGTGCGAGGTCTCCGCGCCTACGCGTGGAGACGGGAATCACCCTGCGGGATGCGCCCCGTGTCCGGACCACACGCCGAGGTGGTCGGATCGGAGGGGCACGCGGTCGAGCGACGGCGTACGGAGACGCCTCAGAATCGGCTCAGCGACGACAACACGGACACGCCGCACAGGCCAGGTGGCAGGGGGCCCCGGGGGCCGTGCGAGCCGTGGCGTCGGTGCGGGTGCGCGGATACATAGGTGCAAGGACACCAGCAAAGTCCGGGAGGAGTCAAGCCATCGTCGGGAATCGCGCGTGTCGGCCACCTCACCCCGGAGGAGCGCCGGGTGTGTTGCGGGTGGCGCTGCGCGGTGGTGACATGTGGAGCCCGAGTACGGCGTGCGAACACCGCCGGAGCGGGCACCATCCCCCAGCCGTAGTGACAGGAGCGGCCGTTATGGCATACCTCCCCAGAAGGCACAGTTGAACCCCGAGACCCCGGGGCTGTGGGCGCGTGTGCTCGTGCGCGCGCTCGTCGTCGCGGCCGCCGCGGTGATGGCGCTCGGCTTCCTCGGACCGGGCGCGGCCGTCCTGGTCGCCGCGCTGACCGCGCTGACCTTCGTGCTGCTGTGGCTGCGCGCGCGCCACCAGAGGTCCTCCCGGCCCCCCGGCGGAGCCCCCCGCCCCCCGGAGCCCCGGGGTCCCCGGGACGCGGACTGAGGGGCCCGCGCGCACCGGTTCCTTCGGTTCGACGGGCGGAGTGCAGGTACGGCACGTCTTTCGACAAAGGGGGATGTGCCGCCCGCCGCGCCGCGTAGATTCTTGGTCTATGACGGACCAGGATCTCCTCCACGCCCTGCGCTCCAGTCGCATACCGCGGGCCGACGCCTACGCGAGGCTGCTCGACGCCTACGGGGAGGAGCTCTACCGGCGCTGCATCCTGGTCCTGCGCGACCGCGACGCCGCGCACGTGGTGCTCAGGGACACGCTGATCGCCGCCCGGGCGCACATCGGCCGGCTGGAGGAGCCCGAGCAGCTGGGGGAATGGCTGCACGCCCTGGCGGAGGCGGAGTGCGCCAGGCGGCTCGCGTCCGGCCTGCGGACGGCCGCGCCGGTCGGGATGTCCATGCCCGAGAGGACCGCGCTGGTGCCGGTCCGGGTGCTCAACGGGATGAGCGGGCCCGAGCTCGACGGGTACCGGGCCCACGTGGCCGCGCGCGCCGACCACTTCGACCGGAACGGGTTCCCGGTGCGGCCCGACGGCCCCCTCCGGCTGCGGGGGGTGGTGGCCCTGGCCCCCGTCGCGCTGGCGGTCGTGTGCGCCCTGCTCCTGGTCGCGTTCGCCGGTTTCGTGCTCGCCCGGGACCACGCCCCCGAATCCGCCCCGGGGGAGGCGATCCCGCAGAGCCGGAGATGACGCCGGCCGTCCACAGCCCCTACCGGGGCGGGGCGAACCGGGGTTTCATGGATACAGGGGGGCCGCCGGTCCCGACGGCACCGGCGTGCCCCGACGGCGGAGGGCCGGTGGGAACGTCCCCACCGGCCCTCCGCCGGCACAGCCGGACCACGCGTCGGCGACGCCTACTTGTCGCCCTCGGTGTCGGAGATGTGCGAGCTGTCGCCGTGCGCCCCCGCCTCCTCCGCGCGCTTCACGGAGGCCACGATCTCCTGCTCGGCCTCGTGGCGGCCCACCCAGCTGGCCCCCTCGACGGACTTGCCGGGCTCCAGGTCCTTGTACACCGTGAAGAAGTGCTCGATCTCCAGGCGCTCGAACTCGTTGACGTGGTGAATGTCACGAAGGTGCTCCTGGCGCGGGTCCGTCGCCGGAACGCAGAGCAGCTTGTCGTCACCACCGGCCTCGTCGCGCATCCGGAACATGCCGATGGCGCGGGCCCTGATCAGGCAGCCCGGGAAGGTCGGGGCCTTGAGCAGGACGAGGGCGTCCAAGGGGTCGCCGTCCTCGCCGAGGGTTCCCTCGACGAAGCCGTAGTCCGCGGGGTAGGTGGTGGAGGTGAACAGCATGCGGTCGAGGCGGATACGACCGGTCTCGTGGTCCACCTCGTACTTGTTGCGCTCCCCCTTGGGGATCTCGATCGTAACGTCGAATTCCATGCTGATCTCGGCTCCCAATGCGACTAATGTCGCCGTATAACAACAACGTCAGGCCGCGACACCGAAGGAAGGGCAGGTGCCCCGGGTGCGACGGGTACGAGGCGAGGGGCTCCTCGCACTGGCCCTGCTCAACATATTCGTGCTGATTGCCGGGTTCGTAGCCCTCGACGTGATCGAGGCTCGGCCGCTTCCCGCAGTGCCCAACCCGGTCACGAACGCCGAGGGCGTGGCGGCGGCGGAACCCGCGGCCTCGACTCCGGCGGACCCGGAACGGATCGCGGACATCCTTGATGATCCCATGTCGTCCCCGGGGCTCGAGGAGGGCCTCTCCGGTTACGTCGTCGACGGAACGACCGGTGAGACGCTCTTCGAGAGTGACGCGGACACGCCCGTGACCCCCGCTTCGACGACCAAGATCGCCACGGCCGTCGCCGTCCTGGACACCGTCGGCCCCGATCACGTGCTGCGCACCGAGGCGTACCTCGACACCGGCGCGAACCGGGTGGTGCTGCGCGGAGGGGGCGACACGACCCTGACCGCGACCGCCGACTCCGCAGCTTACCCGCAGGTAGCCACACTGGAGGAGCTCGCGGCGCGCACGGCCGAGGCGCTGGCGGCGGAGGGCGTCGACGCCGTCTCCCTGGGCTACGACGACTCGCTGTTCGCCGGCCCCGGGACCCCGGAGGGCTGGAAGCCCAACTACGTCCCCGAGGGCAACGCGGCCCCGGTCACCGCACTGATGCTCGACTCCGGCCGGGTCTCCCCGGAGGCCAGCGGTTACGGCTCGCGCACGACGGAGCCGTCCCTGCACGCTGCGCGGGCGTTCGCCGAGCAGCTGGAGCGGGCGGGCGTCGAGGTCGAGGGCGAGCCGTCGGAGGCCACCGCCTCGGGCGAGCCCGTGGCGTCGGTGGAGTCGGCGCCGATGGCCTCCCTGGTGGAGTTCATGATGCTCGCCAGCGACAACATCCTGGCCGAGTCCATGGGCCGGATCACCGCGATCGAAACGGGGGAGGAGCCCACCTTCGACGGCGCCACGGCGGCCACCGAGCGGATCGTGTCCGGGCTGGGCGTCGAGGGCGTCTCCCTGACGGACAACAGCGGCCTCAGCACCCGCAACCGCATCACGCCGCGCGCCCTGGTCGAACTCCTGGAGCTGGTCGCGAGCGGCGAACGCCCCGACCTGGGCGCGGCGGTGACCGGGCTGCCGACCGCCCACGCCACCGGCACCCTGGCCGGGCGCTACACCGAGGGCTCCTCCGCCCACGACGCCGCGGGCCTGGTGCGCGGCAAGACGGGCACGCTCAACGGGGTGGCCACCCTCGCCGGAACGGTCCACGACCGCGAGGGCAACGTGTTCGTCTTCGCCTTCATGGCCAACAACCCGGCGGCGAGCGGCTACCAGCTCGACTCGCTGCCCGCGGCGCTCAGCCGCTGCGGCTGCTCCTGACCGCTGCCGCCCCTCCGCTCCGGGCGCCCGGAGCGGAGGGGCGATTCGGCCGGTCTCAGGGGTATCCCTGGGGGCACCCGGAATTCCGACCCTGATCCCCGTGCCCTCCGCCGCTGCGTGGGTAGGCTGGCGGTGTGACTGTGATCGACTGGGACGTAGCCGTCAACACCGGTGTTCGCCTCGTGCGGCCTGGGCCGCAGGTGGACCTCTCCGACGCACGGCAGGCCGTGGCGCAGTTGCGCGAGCTCTCCACCGTGGCGGCCGGGCACGTGCGCGACTTCACCGGAATGAACCCCCTCGAACCAGCGGGACCCGCGGCCGTCGTGGACCGCCCCGGCTGGATCCGAGCCAACGTCGACGGGTTTCGAGTGGTCATCGAACCCGTACTCGAGCAAATGGGCGCCGACCGGCTCAACAACAGCCCCGCCGGGAACCTGACCAGCGCGGTCGGGTCCCGGATCACCGGGATGCAGCTGGGAGCGATGCTCTCCTACCTGGCGGGGAAGGTCCTCGGCCAGTACGAGCTCTTCCTGCCACCGGGCCCCGACGGCGCCGTGTCGACCGGCCGTCTGACCCTGGTGGCGCCCAACATCGTCAACGCCGAACGCGAGATGGACGTCGACCCCCGGGACTTCCGGCTGTGGGTGTGCCTGCACGAGGAGACCCACCGCATGCAGTTCACGGCCACGCCGTGGCTGCGCGGGCACGTCCAGGGGCTCATGCAGGAGCTCCTGCTGTCGTCCGACATGAACGCGGGCGACCTCATCGACCGGCTGCGCGCGGCCGGCGAGGCCGTCGCTGACGCCGTCCGCGGGGGCGGGGAGACCAGCCTCATCACCGCGATCCAGAGCCCGGAGCAGAGCGAGATCATGGACCGCGTCACCGCGGTCATGAGCCTGGCCGAGGGGCACGGCGACTACGTGATGGACGCCGTCGGACCCGAGGTGGTGCCGACCGTCGCCACCATCCGCGCCCGCTTCCAGAAGCGCCGCGAGTCCGTCAACCCCCTCGACCGGATCATGCGGCAGCTGCTGGGCATGGACATGAAGATGCGCCAGTACGAGGAGGGCGCCGCCTTCGTCCGCGCCGTCGTGGCCGACGTCGGCATGGCGGAGTTCAACAAGGTGTGGACCTCGCCCGAGACCCTCCCCACCCTGGAGGAGATCCGGAACCCGCACACGTGGGTCGCCCGGGTCGTCCGCCCCGCCGCCATCACCGAGTGAGCGGGCCGCCCCCCGCCGTGGCCGCGGTGCGCTCGGCGGTCCGGCGGGCGCTGTCCGCCCTGCCCTCCGGCGCCACGGCGCTGGTGGCGTGCAGCGGCGGTGCCGACTCCCTGGCACTGGCGGGGGCGGTGGCCTTCGAGGCGCCGAGGTCGGGGAGGGCCGCGGGCGCGGTCACCGTCGACCACGGGCTCCAGGAGGGGTCCGCGGCGCGGGCGGAGGCGGTCGCCCGCGTCCTGCGCGGGCTCGGGCTCGACCCGGTCCTGTCCAGGAGGGTGGAGGTGGGCGCGGACGGGGGGCCGGAGGCCGCCGCGCGCCGTGCCCGCTACGACGCCCTGGAGGGCGCCGCCGCCGCGCACGCCCCCGCGGTGGTGCTGCTCGGCCACACCCTCGACGACCAGGCGGAGACGGTCCTGCTGGGGCTGGCGCGGGGGTCGGGGGCCCGCTCCCTGGCCGGAATGGCGCCGCGCACCCGCGGCTACGCGCGCCCCCTCCTCGACCTGGACCGCGCCACGGTCCGCGAGGCGTGCGCCCTCATGGGCCTGGACCCCTGGGAGGACCCGCACAACCTGGACCCCCGCTTCGCCCGGTCGAGGGTGCGCCACGACGCGCTGCCCGCCCTGGAGAGGACGCTGGGGCCGGGGATCGCCGCGGCCCTCGCCCGTACGGCGGCGCTGCTGCGGGCCGACGCCGACACCCTGGACTCCTTCGCCGACGCGCTGTACGCGCAGGCGGCCGAGACGCCCGCCTGCCTCCCGCCGGTCCCCGCGGCCCCGGTCGGGCCGGAGCTGGCGGTGGCCCCGCTGGAGGCGGCCCCCGACGCGCTGCGCACGCGCGTGCTGCGCCGCGCCGCACTGGCGGCCGGCTGCTCCGCGAGCGCGCTGACCGCCCGGCACGTGCGCGAACTGGACCGCCTGGTCGTCGACTGGCGTGGCCAGGCCCACATCGACCTGCCCGGGGGCATCAGGGGGCGGCGCGCCGCGGGCCGTATCCGGTTCGAGGCCGGAGCCCCCTGAACCCTCCCCGCCTGCCCGGCATGTCCGACCTGCGCGGACGCCGAGGGGACCGGGGGCCGCCGGTCGGGGGCCGTACCCGTGTTCGGCACGTTTATCCTGGTTGCCGCAAACGGGGAACCCAGCAGCGAGGACAGTGAGCGTGGACGCTAAGGACATGGGTCGGGACCTGGAGAAGGTCCTGGTCACCGAGGAAGAGATCAACGCGCGCCTGGCGGAGCTCGGTGCGCGGATCGACGCGGACTACGCGGGCAGGGACCTGCTGATCGTCGGAGTGCTCAAGGGCGCGGTCATGGTGATGGCCGACCTGGCCCGGGTGCTGCACAGCCCCGTCTCCATGGACTGGATGGCGGTGTCCTCCTACGGCGCGGGGACGACCTCCTCCGGTGTGGTGCGGATCCTCAAGGACCTGGAGACCGACATCAAGGACCGCGACGTCCTGATCGTCGAGGACGTCATCGACTCGGGCCTGACGCTCTCCTGGCTGGTGGGGAACCTCAAGTCGCGCGGGCCCAGCTCGGTCGAGGTCTGCACCATGGTCCGCAAGCCGCTGGCCTTCGACGTCGACCTCGACGTCAAGTACATCGGCTTCGACCTGCCCAACGAGTTCATCGTCGGCTACGGCCTCGACTACGCGGAGAAGTACCGCAACCTGCCGTTCATCGGCACTCTCGCCCCGCACGTCTACGAGGAGTAGCCCCCCGGGAACGCCGCCGCGCGGCCCCCGCGCGGCGGTGGGAACGCTCACGGGAACAACCGGGCGGGGTGCCGTCGTTGCTCTCATGACGACCCCGCGTCCGGCTTGCCGAGCGGTGCTCCCGCCCGGTGGGGTGCGGTGTACCGTCGAAGGTCCCGGCGTTCTCGCGGGGAGCCACGTGTCCGTTTGGTCCTGCTTCGGATAGTCCTCTGGGGCGGGCGGCCTGGTCAGGAGGGACGGACCCGACAGGGTTCCGCTCACATGAATCTGAAGCGTTTTTTCCGCGGCCCGTGGATCTGGGTCCTGGCCGTCGGCCTCATGCTCATCATCGGTTTCCGCGTCTTCGACGTCGGTGGCGGACCACAGCCCACGGAGACCGACACCTCGACCGTCTACCAGCTCATCGAGCGGGACGAGGTCGACAACGCCGAGATCGTCGACCGCGACCAGCGCATCGTGCTGACCACGACCGACGACGAGATCTACGAGGCGTACTGGGTGGAGGGGCAGGGCCTCCAACTGGCGGACATGCTCCAGGAGTCCCTGGAGACCGAGGGCAGCAGCCTCGAGTCCTACGAGGTCACGGTCGCCACGACCTCCGTGTGGACCACCGCCCTGTTCAGCCTGCTGCCGCTGATCATCATCATCGTCATCTTCTGGTTCATCTTCAGCCAGATGCAGGGCGGCGGCTCCCGGGTCATGAACTTCGGCAAGTCCAAGGCCAAGCTCATCACCAAGGACACGCCCAAGAACACCTTCTCCGACGTCGCCGGCGCGGACGAGGCGATCGAGGAGCTCCACGAGATCAAGGAGTTCCTCCAGAACCCGTCCAAGTTCCAGGCGATGGGCGCCAAGATCCCCAAGGGCGTGCTCCTGTTCGGCCCGCCCGGAACCGGTAAGACCCTGCTGGCCCGCGCCGTCGCGGGCGAGGCCGGGGTCCCGTTCTACTCCATCTCCGGCTCGGACTTCGTGGAGATGTTCGTCGGTGTCGGCGCCTCCCGTGTGCGCGACCTGTTCGAGCAGGCCAAGGCCAACGCTCCCGCCATCATCTTCATCGACGAGATCGACGCCGTCGGCCGCCACCGCGGCGCGGGCATGGGCGGCGGCCACGACGAGCGCGAGCAGACCCTCAACCAGATGCTGGTCGAGATGGACGGCTTCGACGTCAAGGGCGGCGTCATCCTGATCGCCGCCACGAACCGCCCGGACATCCTCGACCCGGCGCTGCTCCGCCCGGGGCGCTTCGACCGGCAGATCGTCGTCGACCGCCCCGACATGGACGGCCGCCGCGACATCCTCAAGGTCCACTCCAAGGGCAAGCCGCTGGCCGACGACGTCGACTTCAACGTCATCGCCCGCCAGACCGCCGGGATGACCGGCGCCGACCTGGCCAACGTCATCAACGAGGGCGCGCTGCTGTCCGCCCGCGCGGACAGCACGGTCATCACCCACGCGGTCCTGGAGGAGGCCATCGAGCGCGTCATGGCCGGTCCGGAGCGCAAGACCCGGGTCATGTCCGACCAGGAGAAGAAGATCATCGCCTACCACGAGGGCGGCCACGCCCTGGTGGGCCACGCGCTGCCCAACTCGGACCCGGTGCACAAGATCACGATCCTGCCGCGCGGCCGTGCCCTCGGGTACACGATGTCGGTGCCGACCGAGGACAAGTTCCTCACCTCGCGCTCCCAGATGATGGACCAGCTCGCCATGATGCTCGGCGGACGCGCCGCGGAGGAGCTCGTCTTCCACGAGCCCACCACCGGCGCGGGCAACGACATCGACAAGGCCACCAACCTGGCCCGCAACATGGTCACCGAGTACGGCATGAGCGAGCGCCTCGGCGCGCGCAAGTTCGGCTCCGGCAACACCGAGCCCTTCCTGGGCCGGGAGATGTCGCACGCCCGCGAGTACTCCGAGGAGATCGCCTCCATCATCGACGAGGAGGTGCGCCGCCTCATCGAGTCCGCGCACGACGAGGCCTACGAGGTCCTCGTCGAGTACCGGGACGTCCTGGACGACCTGGTCGTGGCCCTGCTGGAGAAGGAGACCCTCACCAAGACCCAGGTGCTGGAGATCTTCGCCCCGGTGACCGAGCGCCCGTCGCGGGGCTCCTACACCGGCTACGGCAAGCGCCAGCCCTCCGAGCGGCCCCCGGTGCGCTCCAAGAAGGAGCTGGCGGTCCTCAACGGGGCGGAGGTGCAGACCCCGTCCGCCAACGGCCGCCTGCCCGAAGCCCCCTCCACCGGCACCGAGGGAGGCGACGCGTGAGCGGAGCCGGCGAACTGCCGCCCAGACCGGTGGACCGTCCGCGCATCGAGCGCGCGGTGAGGGAGATCCTCATCGCGATCGGCGAGGACCCGGACCGCGACGGCCTGGTCAAGACCCCGGAGCGGGTGGCGCGCGCCTACGAGGAGCAGTACGCGGGGCTCGGCCAGAAGCCGGGCGACGTGCTCACCACGGTCTTCGAGGCCGACCACGAGGAACTGGTCCTGGTCAAGGACATCGAGCTCTACTCCACGTGCGAGCACCACCTGGTGCCGTTCTACGGGGTCGCGCACGTGGGCTACATCCCGGGCGCCGACGGCCGCATCACGGGCCTGAGCAAGCTCGCCCGGCTGGTGGACGTGTACGCGCGCCGCCCGCAGGTCCAGGAGCGGCTCACCGGCCAGGTCGCGGACGCGATCATGGACCACCTCCAGCCCCGCGGCGTGATCGTCGTGGTCGAGGCCGAGCACCTGTGCATGACGATGCGCGGGGTGCGCAAGCCCGGGGCCCAGACCGTCACCTCCGCGGTGCGGGGGATCTTCCGCAGCAGCGACCGCACCCGGTCCGAGGCGATGAGCCTGATCCTCGACCGGCGCTGAGGGCGCTCCGGGGGCGGAGCCCCCGGAAGTGACGTCGCGGACACCCGGCCGGGGGCCGGGGGC
>NZ_JBSHDN010000190.1:0-12138 GCF_053616335.1 Nocardiopsis sp. NPDC055824 | reverse complement strand
GTGCGGCGCGGGGGCCGCACCGGCCCCGGCTCACGCGGAGGTCCCGGCCCCGGGCGAGGCGGGGGACCCCGGCGCAGTGCGGAACAGGTCGGGCTCGATGTAGATCAGCGTGGCGATGGGCACGGACGCGCGGATGCGCTCCTCCGCCTCGTTGATCGCCCTGGTCACCCGGCCGGCGTCGTCCTCGGCGTCCACCGCGACCTTGGCGGCCACCAGGAGCTCCTCGGGGCCCACGTGCAGGGTGCGCATGTGGATGAGGCGGTCGACGTCCTCGACCGACTCGATGGCCCTCCGGATCGCCTGGACGTTCTCGCTCGTGGCGGACTCGCCGACCAGCAGGCTCTTCACCTCGGCGGCCAGCACGACGGCGATGACCACGAGGAGGATGCCGATGGCGGCGGTGCCCAGGCCGTCCCACAGGCCGTTGCCGGTGATCAGGGTCAGGCTGACGCCGAGCAGCGCGAACACCAGGCCGAGCAGGGCGCCGGCGTCCTCCAGCAGGATCACGGGCAGCTCGGGGGCCTTCGCCCGGCGGACGAACTCGACCCAGCTCGCCTTGCCGCGCACGGCGTTGGACTCCTTGACGGCCGTCCTCATCGCCATCGACTCCAGCCCGATCGCGACCACCAGGACCGCGACGGGCACCCACTGCCACTCGGTGATGGGCTCGGGGTGGGAGATCTTGTGCCAGGCCTCGTAGAGCGCGAACAGGCCGCCCACGCTGAACAGCACGATCGCGACCACGAACGCGTAGATGTAGCGTTCGCGCCCGTAGCCGAAGGGGTGCTCCTCGGTGGCGCCCCGCCGGGCGCGCTTGCCTCCGATGAGCAGCAGCGCCTGGTTGCTGGAGTCGGCGACCGAGTGGATGGACTCGGCCAGCATGGAGGACGAGCCCGTCAGTACATAGGCCACGAACTTCGTGACGGCGATCCCCAGATTCGCAACCAGTGCCGTGACGACGGCCTTCGTGCTTCCCTCAACGCTCATTGTTCGACTCTCGGTAGATCCTGCTCCGGTGGTGGGGGTGCGGGTCAAGGCAGCGCAATACTAGTGATCCGGGCACGCCCGTCCCACCTCCCGGATCCGCGTGGCACGATCCCGGGACCCCCGGCCGGGCGGGGTCCGGGCGGTCGGCCGGGGCGCGGACCGCCGGTAGGATCGTGCGCGTGACTGACACGCACGACGACACCTACGACGACCTGCCCGAACAGATGCGGGTCCGGCGCCAGAAGCTGGACCGTCTCCGGGAGGAGGGGATCGATCCCTTCCCCGTGACCTTCCCGCGCTCCACGTCGATCGGTGCCGTGCGCGACAAACACCAGGGACTGGAGCCGGACACCCGCACGGGCGTCGGCGTCTCCATCGCCGGTCGCGTGATGCTCTACCGCACCGGCGGCAAGCTCTGCTTCGCGACGCTGCGCGACGAGACCGGCGACGTCCAGATCATGCTGTCCCTGGACCAGGTCGGCCAGGAGCGGCTGGACGCCTGGAAGGCCGACGTCGACCTGGGCGACCACGTCGGCGTGGAGGGCGAGGTCATCACCTCCCGCCGTGGCGAGCTGTCCGTCCTCGTGAACTCCTGGACGCTGACGGCCAAGTGCCTGCGCCCGCTCCCGGAGAAGCACAAGGGCCTGACCGACCCCGAGGCACGTGTGCGGCAGCGGTACGTCGACCTCATCGTCAACCCCGACTCCCAGCTGATGGTGCGCCGCCGCTCGGCCGCCATCCGGGCGATCAGGGAGGGCCTGAGCCGGCGCGACTTCATCGAGGTCGAGACCCCGATGCTGATGCGCGTGCACGGCGGCGCCACCGCGCGGCCGTTCACCACGCACATCAACGCCTACGACATGGACCTGTACCTGCGCATCGCGCCCGAGCTGTCGCTCAAGCGGCTGGTCGTGGGCGGCCTGGAGAAGGTCTTCGAGGTCAACCGCAACTTCAGGAACGAGGGCGCGGACTCCACGCACAACCCCGAGTTCACGATGCTGGAGTTCTACCAGGCGTACGCCGACTACAACGTCATGGCGGACATCACCCGGGAGCTCGTCCAGGACGCGGCGCGCGCGGTGTTCGGCACGACCGTGGTCGAGCGTGACGGCGAGGCGTACGACCTCGGCGGCGAGTGGCCGCAGATCACCCTGTACGGGGCCGTCTCCGAGGCCCTCGGCGCGGAGGTCGACCCGCGTACCCCCGTCGAGGAGGTCCGCCGTCTGGCCGGGGCCAAGGGCGTCGAGTTCAGCTCCGACTGGGGTCAGGGCAAGCTCGTCGAGCACGTCTTCGAGGAACTGGTCGAGCACACGCTCCTCCAGCCGACGTTCGTGCGCGACTTCCCAGTCGAGACCAGCCCGCTCACGCGCCAGCACCGCGAGGACCCGCTGCTCACCGAGAAGTGGGACCTGATCGGGTTCGGCATGGAGCTGGGCACTGGCTACTCCGAGCTGGTCGATCCGGTCGAGCAGCGGGAGAGGCTCACCCGGCAGTCCCTGATGGCGGCCGAGGGGGATCCCGAGGCGATGCAGCTGGACGAGGACTTCCTGCGGGCGCTGGAGTACGGTATGCCGCCCACCGGAGGCGTGGGGGTCGGCATCGACCGCCTGCTCATGGCCTTCACCGGCAAGAACATCCGCGAGACCGTGCTCTTCCCGATCGTGAAGCCCTCGGGGGACTGACCGGGGGCGTCCGGCCCCGCGCCGCCGGGGCCCGGAGGGGCCGTGCGACGCGGGAGCGCCGGGACGCGCGCGTGTGCGGCGCGTCCGTGCGGGAATGGCCGATAAGGGTCGCGCCGAGTGGCCGAAATCGGGGACCGGGGTCGTCGCACCAGGGGTGCGCCGGCCCCTTCCGCATGTCCCGGTCCCGGCCCCGGAACAAGGGACATGACTCACCGACCGGACATAGAAGGCGAACCCGCGGTCAGACCGTGATGGCCGCGGGGATAGGCGAGAGTTTTTCCAGGGGCCGGAGTGCTATAAGCAGCCACTCTCCGGTAAAGATTGTTTACGCAGGTCAATGCCCTCGGGGATTTTTCTTTCCCCTTGCCTTGTCACAGAAGGATATTGCATAACTACACATGGTGATTTATCGGGTCTTGACGGTATCATCTCTGCGGCCTAGCGTGCTGAGGGCGGGCCGAGGCCCGTGAGTTTGCCGAAGTGGATCGAGAACGACGGTGAGCGCGAAACGGGACCGCCGATGCGGTCCGAATTCGCGCGCGCATGCGCGCCCTCGGTGTGGTCTGTCCGTCCCAGACCCCAGCGAGCCGGCCAGCCTGCGACCCGTGCGCCCGGAACTCCCCCGACCCCTGTGCCAGAGGGGTCCGCCGGGGATTTCGAGGCCCGCGGAGTCTCCGTCCGCTCCGACGGGGCGACCCCCGGTCGGCGCACTCGCGTCCATCAGGTGACGAGTTGATGTTCCGCACTCACATGATGAGGGAGGACGGAGTGGAACAGGCCACACTCGTACGACGTACCGTTGAGGACCATGGCGCTCTCCAGCCGAGGGAGCACCGGGAGAGCGTGGTTCCCCTTCAGGCCCGCCCGCGCGACACGGCTGTCAGCAGCCCGTACGCGCCGGTGGAACTGAGCCACGAGGAGCTCGAACTGCTCGCAGAGATCGCCACCGGCGTGACCACCGAGGTCGCGGCCCGGCACCTGGAGCTCAGCGCGAGGACCCTGCGCCGGCGTATCCGCAACATCTGCGACGTACTCGGCGTGAACACACCCATCGAAGCGGTCGTCTGGGCCGCGCGGCGGCAGCTCATCTGAGCCGAACCCCCGGCTGGAGCCGGAACCGCACACGGGAATGACCGACCCAGGGGGCGCACGCGCACCGCGAGGGCCGGGAGGAGACTCTCCGGCCGGCGGTGCCGCGGTGCCCCCGATCTCGTGTGTCCGGCCGGGCGCCGGCCGCCCCGGCCCGCGCGGCCGTGCTCCGGGGGGTGCTCTTGGTGTGGTCGCGGGTCTCGGGTAGGAGTTCTTCCCCGCCCCGGCCCGCGCGGCCGTGCTCCGGTGGGGTGCTCTTGGTGTGGTCGCGGGCCTCGGGTAGGAGTTCTTCCCCGCGTGGGCATAGTCTGGTCCGGCTATGCCCGTTCGCCATGTTCACGTGCGTCGCGCCAGGACGCGCGACGTCGCAGCCATCCGCCGCCTCGTCGACACCTACACCGTCGACCGGCGGGTGCTGTCCAAGAGCACCGTCAACCTCTACGAGGACGTCCAGGAGTTCTGGGTCGCCGAGGCGGAGGTGGTTCCGGACATGTCGCCCGCCGGGCCGGAATCCTCCCCCGGTGTGGTCCCAGAGGCGGAGGTCGAGCACCGCCTGGTGGGCTGTGGAGCCCTTCACGTGCTCTGGGAGGACCTGGCCGAGGTGCGGACCGTCGCGGTCGACCCCTCCCTGCGCGGTTTCGGCGTGGGACACCGAATCGTGACCGAACTTCTCGCCACGGCCCGTGAGTTGGGTGTGCAACGTGTGTTCTGTCTGACATTCGAGACCGGTTTCTTCTCCAAACACGGCTTTGCCCCGATCCAGGGGACCCCTGTCTCGTCCCGTGTGTACGAGGAACTCCTGCGTTCCTATGACGAGGGAGTTGCCGAATTCCTCGACTTGGAGCGGGTTAAGCCCAACACCCTCGGGAACACCCGGATGCTTGTGCGCCTCGACGACGCGGCCCGCCCGGCCCGCGCCTAAAGGATTTCCGGTGTGCTTGGTACGGAGTTCCCCTTACGGGGCCCCGCCCGTGCCGCTCCGGCGTCCGGACTCGGGGCGGCTTATGCACACCGGGGGGTATGGAGGTGGAACAGGGCAGGTAATGTGTACCTGCGTCCGGCCGGCCGTCCTCATGATCGAGTTCGGCGGGGCGGTGACGAAGGGTTGTGATTTGACCCCGCAAGACCCCGTGTTCCGGCCGCGCCCGCACGAGGGCCCGAACCCACGACCGGACATTGGCGCCCACGGGGTTTGCGGGAGGCCGCTCGGGTACGTCCGGTGTCAAACCGGGGGCAAACGATGTCTATGATGTCGGGTATGCGTTTGCCAGGTCGTCCGGCGCGCCATCCCCCCGGAGTGGCCCGACACTGAGTCGGGTATTTGCTGCAATAAGTAACAACCAGGAAGGGTGGAGCGCTTCGATGGGTGACTTTTTGTCGTCGGTGGTTCCCCCTGGACTGATCGACGTATTGTCGGCGCTCATCCCCCCTGTGGTTGTCGGTACCGTCTTCTGTGCCTTCGTCATCAAGCTGCTGCGCAAGGAGATGGCGCCGCGGCGGATGGACGGAAGCCTGGTCAGCAATGACGGGGCGGCCCAGGACGCGACCGACCACAAGGGCGCTGCCGAGGTCCGCGAGACCGGGGCGACGAACGAGACGCCGATTGTCCAGGGTGGGGAACGCGCCGAATCCGACGGTCGTTGATACGGTACTTGACCGGTTGCGTGAAGCCCGGGGGCCGGGCCTCGGTCCCACCGCGTGCGCGGGCCAACTCGCCGCACCCGCGCTGCTCCGGCGACCCCCGAAACCACGGTCGGTCCCAGACGATTTCTGGCACGCCGGGAATTGTCTTCCGCGTTCGCGCGGGATAGCTTTATATTCAGGTGTGCAGACACCGCTCTTCTGAAAGGTTTGATTCCATGGCACAGAAGGTCCAGGTTTTCCTGGTCGACGACCTCGACGGCGGCGAGGCCGAGGAGACGGTGACGTTCGGTCTGGACGGATCGACGTACGAAATCGACCTCAGTGCGGGTAATGCCGCCAAGCTTCGCGAGGCCCTTAACCCGTTCGTCGAAGCCTCCCGCAAGGCTCCGTCCAAGGCGAACCGCGCCACCGCCCGCCGGGGCAGCCGTAATGCGCCCAGCCGCGAGCGCAGCGCCGAGATTCGCGCGTGGGCGAAGGCTGCCGGCAAGCCCGTCAATGAGCGCGGCCGGATCCCCGCCGCCATCGTCGCCGAATATGAGGCCATCAAGGGCTAGGTCCCGCGACCGCCTTCGGTTCGCCGAAATGTTGTCAGGGCTTGATCGAATTTCGACCGGTGCCCACCAGGAGCACCCGACTCCCTCATCCGGCACCGCCTGACACCGGTGGACCCGCCACGCGGGGGATCCTGTGACACGGGGTCCCGCGCCATGGGGATGCAGGGGACAAGGGGATACGACGGGCACCGGATCCCCGGCCGACGGCGCCGAGCCGGTGCCGCCGGATCCGGACCGCGGGCGCAGTGCGGCCCCGGGCCTTCCGGCCCCCGTCTCCGTGACGCGGCTCGGACGGGGCCCCGCCGCTCGCCGCGGTGTGCGCGGACGCGCCGACGACCGGGGCGCCACAGCGCTCCCCGTTCTCGTGGAGGCTCTCGACTTCCGGCCCTGCGGCCGCACGGCCGCAGGGCCCGGGGCCGTTCCGCCGCGACCCGGCGGGGCCGTACCGCGGCCCACCGGGACCGAGGCGCATTTCCCGCTTTCGGGGCCGCCTGATCCGGCCCGAAGAACAACACGCGGTTCGGCTTGTTCGCTCAGAGCCGATTATCGGGCTTGTACACGTGCGGTCCGGGGACTCCCGTGATGGATGGGAGTGTCCGGGCCGTTCGCCTTCGGCGTACAGGGAAATCTGACGCCTCAATTGGTAGTTGGATGTTGGGTGAACGCCCTATCGTCGGGGAAAGTCTCTGGCACGGACGGCTGGGAGGCCGGCCATGCGGAGATGTTCGCCCGGTCGGCAGCCTGTCGACCGGCGGGTGCGACAGTGCTCCCCTGGGCGGTTATCCCTGTGGGGCCGATATGCGGAAGAGTTGGGTCGGCGAGACCGTCCCTGCCTGACCGCTCTGTAGAGGAGCGACGAGACATGTTCGAGAGGTTTACCGACCGCGCACGGCGAGTGGTGGTTCTGGCCCAGGAAGAGGCCAGGATGCTCAACCACAACTACATCGGTACGGAGCACATCCTGCTCGGCCTCATCCACGAGGGTGAGGGCGTCGCCGCCAAGGCTCTGGAGAGCCTCGGTATCAGCCTCGAAGCGGTTCGGCAGCAGGTTGAGGAGATCATCGGCCAGGGCCAGCAGGCGCCGTCGGGGCACATCCCCTTCACCCCGCGCGCCAAGAAGGTCCTTGAGCTGTCGCTGCGCGAGGCGCTCCAGCTCGGCCACAACTACATCGGTACCGAGCACATACTGCTGGGCCTGATCCGCGAGGGCGAGGGCGTCGCCGCCCAGGTCCTGGTCAAGCTCGGCGCGGACCTGAACCGGGTCCGCCAGCAGGTCATCCAGCTGCTGCACGGCTACCAGGGCAAGGAGCCGCAGGCCACCGCGGGCTCCTCGGAGTCCACCCCCTCCACCTCCCTGGTGCTGGACCAGTTCGGCCGCAACCTGACCCAGGCCGCCCGGGAGAGCAAGCTCGACCCGGTCATCGGCCGGGACAAGGAGATCGAGCGCGTCATGCAGGTGCTCTCGAGGCGGACCAAGAACAACCCGGTCCTCATCGGTGAGCCCGGCGTCGGCAAGACCGCCGTGGTAGAGGGCCTGGCCCAGAAGATCGTCAAGGGTGAGATCCCCGAGACGCTCAAGGACAAGCAGCTGTACACGCTGGACCTGGGCGCGCTGGTCGCCGGAAGCCGCTACCGCGGTGACTTCGAGGAGCGCCTCAAGAAGGTGCTCAAGGAGATCCGGACCCGCGGCGACATCATCCTGTTCATCGACGAGCTGCACACGCTGGTCGGAGCGGGAGCGGCCGAGGGGGCCATAGACGCCGCCTCCATCCTCAAGCCCATGCTGGCCCGGGGCGAGCTCCAGACCATCGGCGCCACCACCCTGGACGAGTACCGCAAGTACCTGGAGAAGGACGCCGCCCTGGAGCGGCGCTTCCAGCCCATCCAGGTGGACGAGCCCACCATCAAGCACGCCATCGAGATCCTCAAGGGCCTGCGCGACCGGTACGAGGCGCACCACCGGGTCTCCATCACCGACAGCGCCCTGGTGGCGGCGGCCCAGCTGGCCGACCGCTACATCAGCGACCGCTTCCTGCCGGACAAGGCGATCGACCTCATCGACGAGGCGGGTTCGCGGATGCGCATCCGCCGGATGACCGCTCCGCCGGACCTGCGCGAGTTCGACGAGAAGATCGCGGGCGTGCGCCGGGACAAGGAGTCCGCGATCGACGCGCAGGACTTCGAGAAGGCCGCGTCCCTGCGCGACGACGAGAAGCAGCTCCTCAACAAGAAGGCGCAGCGGGAGAAGGAGTGGAAGGCCGGCGACATGGACGTCGTGGCCGAGGTCGACGAGGAGCTCATCGCCGAGGTCCTGGCCGCGTCCACCGGCATCCCGGTCTTCAAGCTCACCGAGGAGGAGAGCTCCCGGCTGCTGCGCATGGAGGACGAGCTGCACCGCCGGGTCATCGGCCAGGAGGACGCCATCAAGGCGCTCTCGCAGGCGATCCGCCGTACCCGCGCCGGTCTGAAGGACCCCAAGCGCCCGGGTGGCTCGTTCATCTTCGCCGGCCCGTCCGGTGTCGGTAAGACCGAGCTGTCCAAGACCCTGGCCGAGTTCCTGTTCGGGGACGAGGACGCGCTGATCCAGCTGGACATGTCCGAGTTCATGGAGAAGCACACGGTCTCCCGGCTGTTCGGCTCGCCTCCCGGCTACGTCGGCTACGAGGAGGGCGGCCAGCTCACCGAGAAGGTGCGCCGCAAGCCGTTCTCCGTGGTCCTGTTCGACGAGATCGAGAAGGCCCACAACGACATCTTCAACTCCCTGCTGCAGGTGTTGGAGGAGGGCCGTCTCACCGACGCCCAGGGTCGCAACGTCGACTTCAAGAACACGGTCATCATCATGACCACCAACCTGGGCACGCGGGACATCTCCAAGGGCCAGGCCATGGGCTTCGCCAAGGAGGACAACGCCCAGACCAACTACGAGCGGATGAAGGCGAAGGTCAGCGAGGAGCTCAAGACCAACTTCCGTCCCGAGTTCCTCAACCGCGTGGACGACATCATCGTCTTCCACCAGCTGACGGAGGCGGAGATCTTCCAGATCGTGGACCTCATGATCACGAGCCTGGACGGCCGCCTCAAGGAGCGGGACATGGGGATCGAGCTGCGCCCGAAGGCGAAGCAGATCCTGTCCGAGCGCGGCTTCGACCCCGTGCTGGGCGCCCGCCCGCTGCGCAGGACGATCCAGCGGGAGATCGAGGACCAGCTGTCCGAGAAGATCCTGTACGGCGACCTCAAGGCGGGTCAGATCGTCGTGATCGACGCCGAGGGCGAGGGCACGGACGCCAAGTTCACGTTCAAGGGCGTGCCGAAGCCGGCCGCGGTCCCGGACACCCCGGAGGTCGAGGAGTCGGCCGCGGGCAAGAGCGACTGACACGGCTGAACCGGACGCCGTCCGTCACGGGGGCACCCCTTCGGGGGTGCCCCCTTCGGCGTTCGGCCGTTAGTGTGCGTTCGTGACCCATCCAGAACCCCGGCAGCACGGTCCGTGGCCGCCCCATGGACAGCAGCCGCAGCAGCCCCCGTCCGCACAGCCCGGCGCCCCCGGTGGCCCTCAGCCCGGCGCCCCCGGTGGCCCCCCGCCCGGCGCCCCCGGAGGTCCCCCGCCCGGCGGCCCGCCGGGGCAGCCGCCCCACGGCGCGGTGCCGCCGGGCGGGATGCCTCCCGGCGGCGGGTATCCCCCGCCGGGCCCTCCCGGACCCCAGGGACCGGGCTCCCACGGGCCCCAGGGGCACTACGGGCCGCAGGGGCCGTACCCGCCGCCGCAGCAGGCGGGGGGCGGCCGCGGCGCCGGGCTCGCCCTGATCATCGGAGCGGTGGTCCTCGTCGTGCTCCTCGTCGCGGGCGGCGGCGTCCTCTACGTGGTGACGCGCCCCGGCGGCGGGGACGCCGGCGCCTCGGCCGGGGCGGGGCTGGAGGCGGTCCAGCACTACGAGGGCCTGTCCGCCGACCACGTCGAGGAGGGCGAGACCGTCGAGTACGACGTGTTCCCGCCCGTGGGCGGGGAGCACTACCCCGTCTGGCAGGACTGCGGCGTCTACGGGGAGCCGCTGCGCACCGAGTACGCCGTGCACTCCCTGGAGCACGGGGCCGTGTGGATCGCCTACGACCCCGGCCTGGACGCCGGCCAGGTCGAGGCGCTCGCCGGCCTCTACTCGCCGGGCGACTACCTGGTGATCAGCCCCGTCGAGGGGCTGCCCGCGCCCGTGGTGGCGTCGGCCTGGGGGTCGCAGATCCTGCTGGAGGGCGCGGAGGACCCGCGCCTCACCGAGTACCTGGTGCAGTACGTCCAGGGCGAGAACACCCCGGAGCCGGGGGCGCCGTGCAGCGGCGGCTTCGCCGGGACCGAGGCGGAGTTCGACGCGGGCGGCGGCACGAGCGCCCGCATGGACGACTGACCCGGCGCCGGAAGGGGCCGGATCAGGAGGGCAGGGCGTACCGGCCGTCGTCGAG
Organism: Nocardiopsis sp. NPDC055824; assembly: GCF_053616335.1. Lineage (NCBI taxonomy): Bacteria > Bacillati > Actinomycetota > Actinomycetes > Streptosporangiales > Nocardiopsidaceae > Nocardiopsis > Nocardiopsis sp. NPDC055824. The sequence continues at coordinate 1,730 of NZ_JBSHDN010000190.1, read as the reverse complement.
CGGGTCCACCAGGCCGTCGGACACCAGGGCGTCCAGGGCGCGCTCACGCTGCACGCGGTCGTCCCAGACGGCGTCCAGGGCGTCCTTGGCCACCGGGTGCGCGGAGTCGCGCAGCACGGCGAGCAGGCGGCCGCGCACCTGGCGGTCGGTGCCCTCGTAGGTCTGGCCCCGCCGGGGCGGCCCGTCGTAGGCCGGCTTGCCCGCGAGCCTCCACGCGCACTGCCCGGCGATGGGGCAGGAGGCGCAGGCGGGCGTGCGGGCGGTGCACACCAGGGCGCCGAGCTCCATCACGGCGACCCCCCAGCGCGCGGCGACGGGGGCGGTGGGCGGCAGCAGCGCCTCCGCGAGTGCCGTCTCCGCCTTGGTCTGGGTTTTCGGAGGGTACTGGACTCCTGTTTCGGCCCTGGCCAGGACGCGGCGGACGTTCGTGTCCAGAATGGCGTGCCTCTGCCCGTAGGCGAAGCTCGCCACGGCCGCGGCGGTGTAGGCGCCGATCCCCGGGAGGGAGAGCAGCGTGGCGTGGTCGTCCGGGACCCGGCCGCCGTGCTCCTCGGTGATCGCCACGGCACAGGCGTGCAGGCGCAGGGCGCGGCGCGGGTAGCCGAGCCGGTTCCACATGCGCACTGCCTCGCCCGACGCCTCCCCGGCCAGATGGGCGGGGGTGGGCCAGCGCTCCATCCAGGCGCGCCAGGCGGGCAGGACCCGCACGACGGGGGTCTGCTGGAGCATGATCTCGCTGACCAGGATCGACCAGGGGGTGGCGTCGGGCGCGCGCCAGGGAAGGTCGCGCGCGTTCGACTCGTACCACGCCAGAACGGCGGTGCTGTAAGGGTTATCGCTCATCTTTAAAGGGAATCGGCGGGTTGAGTAGGTGGGTGGCACGCAAAACCGCAATACTACGGGCCATGGCGTCAAGTACCGGACATCCAGGAGCCGTCAGCCGCGAGACCTACTGGAAGCGGCGTGCCTTCGTCCTGATCGGGGTCATGCTGGTGGTCGCGCTGATCGCGTTCGCCTGTCAACCCTCGGACGACGAGACCGGTGAACCGACCCGGTCCGAGGCCGGTATGGACGCGTCGCCCTCTCCCAGTGTCCCATCCGGGGACCCCTCCGCGGACGAGAGCCCGGAACCCACGGCCGGGGCGTCGGAAGGGGCCGGGGAGAGCGCCTCCCCCTCACCCGGCGACGGGGCGTCCGAGGGCGCCGGCGGCGGGGAGGGCGGCGCCGGCGAGGTCGCCGCGCCCGAGCGCGCCGAGGACCTCTGCCGCCCGGAGGACGTCGTGGTGACGTTCGAGCTGGAGGGGGACCAGGAGGTCTACGGCTCCGGGAACGCGCCGGGCTTCAGGATCACCGTGGTCAACACGGCGGAGCAGACCTGCACCGTGGACGTGGGGGGCGCCGCCCTGGAGGTGCGCATCCACTCCGGTGACGACAGGATCTACTCCACCGCGGACTGCCTCAAGGACGGCGGCGCCGAGGAGCGCCAGCTCAGCCGGGGCGTGCCGCACGAGTTCACGGTCGACTGGGAGCGCAACCGCTCCTTCGAGGACTGCCGCGAGACCACCTCCAGCGCCCAGGCGGGCTGGTACCGGGCCAACCTGCACGGCGACTACGCGGGGGACCAGCCCCAGCTGGCGTTCCAGCTCAGGTCCTGAGCCCTGGCGGCGCCGCGGACGACGCGGCCCGTCGGGATCGCGCCCCGGGGTCCGGGTGGCGGCACTGCCACCCGG